>JAGHSJ010000247.1 GCA_018065935.1 Candidatus Kurthia equi | reverse complement strand
ATCAGTTACATCAAAAGCGCCAGGACTTACCTTGTAATTATTGTCGATATTATCAAAAATATAAGGTGTTTTTTCATTCATCCCCATTTCGAAAATAGGCAGCTCTGGACGTTCAAATACTTGCTCTTGGATGTCTTCGCTCGCATATCCGTACCCAACACTAAAATTGTTTATGCCACTCTTTAACAAAGAAATCTTTACATAGAAAAGCCCCATGTAATGATCGCCACCTTCAAAATATCTTAGATTATAATTTCCAACAAGGGTATAATTACAAGTGATGAAATTTTGCTCCTCTAACGAGCCGGTAGGTAGCAATGCCTCTTCACCTGATCCGTAACGCCATGAGTAATTCATAACAGATGTGTTTCTAAATGGTGCGGTGAATATTTCCTTAAATGTTTCCCCCTTATCAATACTTCTATAGATTTTCGGAGTGCCATTAAATGTGTGACCGCCTCCTGATATTAAAATTGCATTATTATTTCTATAAGACTTGGGTGAATTTTGTAACGTGTCCACTTTTATAGAAATATCTCCTGTTGCTTTATTCCTTTTCCAGATAGTTGGTGTAGCCTTCACAGCTCCCTCACCCCCTCCGATTGTAAAGTCGTCGCCAGTGTACAGTACACCGTAGTCGGTAAGGAAAGGCAAACTCAACCTCTCCCAAGACACGCCACTATTGGTCGTTCTGTAGCAAGCCATTTGAGAATCAGTGTTAGCTTCTATAATATTCCCGTCTATGTTTGCATATACAGTATTGGGGCTTGTGTTTCGATCAATAACAATCGAATGTACATGCTGTCTTGAGCTTTGGTTTAACGAAAGCGTCCACGAGTTTCCATTATTCACAGACCTCCATATAAGGGCGTTATAGTTATCTTGATAACAACCTGCAAACATCACACCTTCATCAGTCATTTTAAAAGCCATCGGTGAAAAACGTGTCGGAAACCCTGTATCTAAAACAGCAATTTCGTCTGTATAATTTGATGCTTTTGTAGACTTATATAGAATTTGCGTTCCTGTCTCGCTGGTTTTGTAAAATATGTCACCTAACTGGTTTATTCCAGCCATGTATCCAGGTTTGATAAGTTCGACGGTTTCCAGATTATCAGTCGATTTAAAAATATTTGTGCGGTCACACATCAACAATATTCCATCATTGTCCGCCCAAACAAAGTCTTTAATCCTATCGTCAACCAGCAGTTCATAATTACCTTTTGAAGGGCAATAGAAGTTCATAAAGTTTCCGTCTGAATCTAAGAACCGAACGTCGGACAGGTTTTGAGAGTTATCACTCAAAAAAATATGCCTTTCATGCGGTGTAATTTCATTATCACCGCTGTGCAGATACACCGGAAGTAAAACATTTGAAATATCAGCCCCTGAATTATTGTTCACCGTAAACGAAATTTGACCAGAATCTGAATTCTTAATACCCCTGATCGTTCTTAATCGGCTTAAGTTTTCGTTTTGGTTCGCTTCATTAGTTTTCTTCATATCCCGCATAGCCTCTGAATACATCAAATCGGTATCGGTATCGGATGGCGGTGTTATCTCCGGCAAAACTTCCTCTCTAATCATTAACTTTTCTGAAAAAGGCACATAGCTTGTTGTTGTCAAACCCTCCTCTAACTGGATATTATCCAAGTGCTGCGAAGGTGCCGTAGTAGCGATATTAAAAACTATAAATTTAATGCCTAATCCGGTTGGAACGGTAAATGAACCTACCGGGCTATTCACCTTTGAATCTACATACCAAAGGGGCACTTTGTCTCCTCGCTTAGCGAAGCCTCCAACCTGCCTTGTTGTCGATACCGGAAGATTACCTATCTTGTAAGATTTCCCCTCAGTAACGGGTATATAATCTGATGTGATACGTGTCCCAATATTCTCCAAAATCGTTGGGTTAAGCCACATCCCGTTCTGAATGGCGTTTTTGTCAAAAAGGTTTTTGGACCTTACTATGGTAGTAATCTTATTCCAATCATCTTCTCTTATCAAGCCTTCGGGTAGCGAACTATCTTTTATTTTTCGTTCACTCCAATAAGGCTCGTAAGTCTCATCAGTTGTTAGCGAATAATCCCATACTATTGCTGAATTTATTCTCTCAACATCACCTTCTATCGAGATATTCGTAAGAAAATAATTCTCCCCGATTGACGGAGTAAAGATAACACCACTTACGACCCTTACTGGTACTGTATCGCCTAATTTTTCTACTAGAATCCCAGATCCATACCCCCCAATTCTCATGTATTGCGTACCAGGCTTAACCTTAATATATCCTGTAATAATACCTAAAGGATCATCTATAACATGAAAATTATCAGCACTTACGCCGATCCTTTTCCCTATTGTGATATATTCGGGGTCTATTAGATTTTTCCCGGTAACCTTATCTGACATCTGATTGATGTCATTGTCTAGTGTTTTAACTGTTTGCGCGCTGGCTACTTTATCCACACCCCCTACTGTCAGATTATTTACTATGTCTTCCTTTTTTACTAGTCCGCTAACATCCTGCATCG
>JAGHSJ010000355.1 GCA_018065935.1 Candidatus Kurthia equi | reverse complement strand
GTTATACAAAACGCATAACGTGAATTTTGAAGTGTATACGAAGTCGAAAGATTTAGAACTGGAAAATAAAATTGAACAGTTATTCGATGACAATGAAATTTACTATGCCGATCCATATGATGTTTTTGTTGAGTCAGAAAATGTTTGGCAAAGAACATACAATATTATTTTATAAGGAGAATGAATATGTCAGAAAACAAAGTTGCATTTGGTCTTAAAAATGTCCATTATGCACCGATTACAGTTGGGGAAGATGGGCTTGAAACCTATGAAGTGCCAAAGCGTTATCCTGGAGCAGTTGAATTAACATTAGATCCTAAAGGGGAACTTTCAGAGTTTTATGCAGATGATACAGTGTATTACTCAGCTTCAACGAACCAAGGATATGAAGGAACTTTTAACGCTGCAGAAGCACCTGAACAGTTTCGTATTAATGTATTAGGTGAAAAATTAATTGGTGGTTTATTAGTTGAAGATGCCAGCATTAAGCCGAAACCAGTTGCTTTATTATTTGAATTTGATGGTGATGTGAAAGCGACAAGACACACTTTATATAACGTTACATTTAGTCGTCCAGGGTTAACTTCTAAGACGAAAGAAGATGCAACAGAAGTGGCAACAAATGAACTTAGCTTCATGGCAAGTCCACGTGCGAAAGATAGTCGCGTTAAAGTCAAAACATCATCTACAACAACAGATGAAATTTATAGCAAGTGGTACACAGCAGTGCAAGAAGCTGTACCAACAGTGTAGGAGGGTAACAAATGAAAATTCAAATTGGTAATAAGGGTGTTCGCTTTGAGGCGAACGCTCTTTTTCCTGTTAAATACAAACAATTAACAAAACGAGATATTTTTAAAGATATGAAGGAAGTTGAGAAACTATCAAACATTACAGCTGAAACAATGGATCAATTCAATATCGACATTTTATTTGATATTGCATATACATTGGCATGGTTTGCAGATCGTACTATCGGTGAACGTGATGGATGGTTATTATCATTTGACGAATTTAATATTTATGAAGTGCTGCCACAGATTACAGGTTTACTAGCAGATTCACTTGCTACTAAAAAAACATTCCAGTAGCATCACAAAAAAAGAAAAAAAAGAAACCGAAGAATTAACAACGGAGCTTTATTTAGTATTATGTCGTACAAATAAGCTTACGTATGATGATATGGAGATGATGACAATAGGTATGTGTCTAGAATATATAGAGACATACAATGAAGTGCATCATCCTCTAGAGGTGTCACTACAGCTTTAATGAAAATGACGGACCCATTATTTAATAATATTTGACATTTCACAGGTTAGACATCTATACTCGAGTTAAATACCGATTATAGAATATATTTCCGATAATCGGAAAAGAGGTGTGAGATGAGAAAACAACTTTTTATTAATGGGAATTGGATTGATGGTGAGGTATACAGAGAACTATTTTCTCCGTTTTCACATGAGAAAATTGCAGAGATACCTGTTGCTACGATGGGACAAGTAGAGGAAGCAATTGATGCAGCGGAGAAAAATCAGTATAAAATAGCTTTCATGCCATTATTTGAAAGGGCTTACATTTTAAATGGAGTGGCTGATTTATTAGAAAAAAATCGTGAGAAGGCTGCTAAGTTAATTTCTCTCGAAGCGGCAAAACCACTGAAAACAGCTTTAGTAGAAGTGGATCGAACAGTGGAGACGTATAAATTCGCAGCTGAAGAAGCTAAACGAATTCATGGGAAAATGATACCTATGGATGCTGCAAAAGGAGGAATGAATCGTTTAGGCTATACGATTCAAGAACCAGTTGGCGTTATTGGTGCGATTACACCTTTTAATTTTCCAATGAATTTAGTAGCACATAAAATAGGACCAGCTATTGCAGCAGGGAATAGTTTGATTTTGAAACCAGCCGAGCAAACGCCATTATCAGCTTACTATGTAGCAGAACTATTCGAGGAAGCAGGTTTGCCGAAAGGTGTACTAAATGTTGTTACTGGCAAAGGATCGATTATAGGGAATCAAATTGTCACTAATGACAAAGTGAAGATGATTACATTTACAGGAAGTCCTCGAGTGGGAAAAGAAATAAATGTAAAGGCAGGTCTGAAAAAAGTCAGTTTAGAACTGGGGTCAAATGCGGGCTTACTTGTTGATCAACATACAAACTTAGATGAAATTGCAAAAAGTTCAGTAGTAGGGGCGTTTTCAAATCAAGGACAAATCTGTATTTCTTTGCAAAGAATCTATGTAATGCAAGATGTCTACGAAGAGTTTGTGAAGAAATTTATAGCTGAAACTAAAAAATTGACGATTGGTGATCCACTGGATGGTCAAACAGATGTGTCGGCTCTAATTACAAAAGCAGATGTAGACAGAAGCCTCTCTTGGATAGAAGAAGCTAAATCGGAAGGTGCGAAAGTGTTAGTGGGCGGGTATGAAAAAGAGGGAATTTTATTACCTACAATTTTAACGGACGTAAAAACGACTTCAAACGTATCATCTCAAGAAGTTTTTGCTCCAATTGTAACTGTATCAAGTATTAAAACAATCGACGAAGGTATTCATTTAATTAACGATTCGAAATATGGACTTCAGGCAGGAATATTTACAAATGATATTCAAACCGCTTTAGACGCTTCAAAAAAATTAGAAGTTGGTGGCGTCATCATAAATGATATACCGACATTTAGAGTCGATCAAATGCCATATGGTGGGGTAAAAGAGAGCGGAAATACAAAAGAAGGCATTAAATATGCCATTGAAGAAATGACAAATACTAAGTTAGTTGTATGGAATCAAAAAAATACGCTATAGAAGGAATTGAATAAGTGATGGAAAATAAAATCGTAAATAACAAAGCAACAAATGCGATGAGAATTGCATTATCTTTAAAACGTAATGGCGTAAAATACATTTTTGGGCAAAGTAATCCACCATCAGTCACACTTGCATGTGACGATATAGGAATCGAACAAATTGGCTATCGTCAGGAAAATTCAGGGACGTATATGGCTCAAGCTTATGCCATGACGACAAGTACAGTTCCAGTTGTTACAGCACAGCATGGACCTGCTGCTACACTGTTAGTTGCTGGATTAGCTGAAAGTTTCAAAGCTTCTTATCCAATTGTTGCTCTTGTAGAAGAAGTGGATATGGCGGAGGAAGAAAAAAATGCCTTCCAGGAAATAGATCATCTTGAATTATTCAAAGGTGTAGCTAAGTGGATTAAACGCATACCAATCCAAGAAAGAATTGAAGATTATATTGATATGGCGTTTAAAATTGCAGCGAGTGGTAGACCAGGACCAACCGTTTTAATGCTACCTAAAAATATTATTAATGATATGAACGAATATCCAGTGAATGAGCACAGTGCAGGGAATTTTGGCGTTTTCCCACTTGACCGTACGCTGTCTGATTATACAAAAATTGAAGAAGCGGCAGAATTGCTGAGCAAAGCCGAAAGACCATTTATTTATGCAGGTGGTGGCGTTATTTCTTCAGGAGCACATGATGAAATTCGTGCGATACAAGAAGAATGTTCTATCCCAGTAGCAACGACAACAATGGGGAAAGGTTCGGTGGATGAAAATCATCCGTTGACAATGGGCCCTATTGGCTACTATATGGGAAAAAGAGGCGTTAGTAAACACTTAAAACCAATGGTACAAGAAGCAGATGTCATCCTATTAGTCGGCAATAGAACCAATCAAAATGGGACCGATAGTTGGACGCTCCTACCAAGTAATGCAAAATATATTCATATAGATATTGATCCAGTAGAAATTGGGCGAAACTACGAATCGCTAAGACTTGTGGGAGATGCGAAGCTAACGCTTGCTGCTTTAAAAGATAGCCTATTACAAACAGGTATTGATAAAAGACAAAGTACAAGAAAAGATGTAGAATCACAAATTCAAACATCTAGAGAAATGCATATGGAAGATATGAAGGAAATTTATTTGCAACAAGATGGTGCAATTAAAGTCGAACGGTTTTTATATGAAGTTGAAAAGAGACTAGAAGATGACCATATTGTTGTAGCAGATGCGAGTATCTCTTCCGTATGGAATGTCAATTATCTGAAAGCCATTAAAAATAGAAAATTTATTTTCCCTCGTGGCATTGCCGGCTTAGGCTGGGGATTCCCAATGGGAATGGGGGCTAAAATTGCCAATCCGGATAAGAAAGTATTTTGCCTTGTAGGTGATGGTGGATTTGCTCATGTATGGAGTGAGTTAGAGACATGTAAACGAATTGGCCTACAGGTCGTAGTCGTAGTCATTAATAATGAAATTCTCGGATATCAAAAATATGCTGAGACGGCTTCATTTGGACGATCTACAAATGTTGTTGATTTTTCATCAGTCAACCATGCGAAAATCGCCGAGGCATGTGGTGTTAAAGGTATACGAGTAGATGAGATAAAAGATATTCCACATGCTATTGAAAAAGCGTTTACTTCAAACGAAACAGTAGTCATTGATTTAATTAGTGATCCCCATAATATTCCACCAGTGGGTGTTATGGATTCTATAAATAATTAATAAAAGGAGTGTAGGAGAATGGGTAAATTAGATGGAAAAGTAGCAGTCGTAACTGGAGCAGCGAGAGGGATTGGGAGAGCTTATGCAATAAAATTAGCAAACCTTGGGGCAAGTGTAGCGGTAGTCGATATTAACCTAAAATCATATCAAGATTTTGCGGGAGAAAGCATTGGCGAAAAATACGAAACAGTTGTTGATGAACTAAAAGATTTAGGAGCAACAGCCTATGGTGTAGAAGCAGATATCTCCAATCAACAAGAGGTTCAAAAAGCCTTTAAAAAAATTGTAGAAAACCTAGGTGAAATTGATGTTTTAGTTGCGAACGCAGGCGGTGGTTCTGGTGCGCTTTTAGAAAACGTAGCTTCTGAGGTAGATCCACAACAATTACAGCTTGTTTTAGAACGAAATTTATTTGGAACAATCTATAGTGTTGGCGCTGTTGTAGAAGGCATGAAAAAGAAGGGCTACGGAAAAATTGTTACAGTAACTTCAGTGACGGGCTTGCAGGCTAATTTAGGTGGTTCTTATTCACACTATGCAGCTACTAAGGCGGCTATCGTGAACTATACTAAAAATTTAGCGCAAGATTTAGGACCTTCAAATATTACGGTTAATGCGATTGCACCTGGATATATTGGTACAGGTCGATTAAAAGAACAGTTTGAAAAAGCTGATGCAGGTTTCTATACAGATCAAACTGCCTTAAAACGTTTAGGGACACCAGAAGATTGTGCAAATGCTATTGAATTTTTGACAACAGACTTATCAGATTATGTGACTGGATCTGTTATAGATGTGACTGGTGGTCTTTTAAGATAAACGTAAATTTATCGGCATAAGATCAATAGGTGTTTTACTAAATTATTTCATCAAGTATCAATGAAAAAGGGGGATTAGCAATGACGTATGTAAACACGATCTCAGGTAAAATTGATGTGAACGACTTAGGGCTTACGCTCGTTCATGAACATTTAATAATACGTTCAGAAATCATTAAAGATCAATTTCCACATCTATATGATGAAGAAAACTTATATAAAAAAGCACTAGATGCGGTGAAGAGTGTTCAGAAACAAGGAGTAAAAACAATTTGTGATCCTACGATAGCGGGCATGGGACGAGATGTGAAATTTTTAGAAAGAATAGCTAATGAAACAGGAATTCAAATTGTTACAGCCACAGGTTATTACTCATTTAATGAAATCCCTATGCATTTCCAAACGCATGATATTGATTATTTAGCGGAAGCATTTATTCGAGATATTGAAGTAGGTATTCAGAATACAACTATTAAAGCAGGTTTCTTAAAATGTGCAACGGAGGATCAGGGAGTTACACCAGATGTTGAAAAGGTTCTGCGAGCGGTAGCAAGAGCTCAAAAAAGAACAGGTGTACCAATTATGACCCATTCACATCCAGCATCAGAAAATGGTTTAAAACAACTAGAAATATTTTTAGAAGAGGGTGTCAATCCTAAGGCGATTATGATAGGACATTCAGGAGATACAACCGATTTAACGTATATCCAAAAACTTTTAGATAGTGGCGCGTTTATTGGGATGGATCGCTATGGACAAGGCCCTCTCCCATATCCAGAACGAAATGAAACACTACTGAAAGTGTTAAAACAAGGAAATACGAATCGCGTATTTCTTTCTCAAGACTATTGCTGTAGTATTGACTGGTATCCAGATGAAATGGTCAAAGAAATGTTGCCAGAATGGTCCATGACATTTTTATTAGATGAAGTAATTCCTACATTACAAAAAGAAGGAATTACTGATGAACAAATACATACGATAATGTATGACAATGTTCAAAACTGGTTCGGATACAAATAAGTTATTTTAGTAGCTACTCAATACATCATTGGGTAGCTTTTCTTATTTATGAACAATCATCAGATTAAAAAACGAAAGCTGAAATCATATGATTTCCTCATAATGAATACGTTAATTATGGTAAACTGATAATTATAATGCATTATCTGGACTTATTTAAAATGATGTAGAACTTTTCGAAAATAAGAAAATCTCAAGAGGTGTCTAAATGACGAATAGTATAGGTAAAGGATCATTAGTAGCTGAACGGACATTAAAAGCTTTAATGCTATTTTCAGCTAAAAGATATTATACGGTAACAGAGATAGCAAATTCTTTAGAGATTAGCTTAACAGCTGCATATAGAATTGTAGAAACTTTACAAGAAACAGGCTTTATTAAAAGAGAACAGTCGAAAGAATATACACTGGATGCACCAAATATTTTACAATTATATAATATGGTACAGTACGATTTACGTGATGTAGCACGTCCTATTATTAGCGAACTTACATCAACCTTTAAAGAATCCGTTTATTTGAGTGTGGTGCATAATAATAACAGCTATTATTCATTTATAGAAGGCGAAGAAAGTCCATTACCTATAAAATGGAGTGAAAATATAGGAAGCTCCTATTCCTTGTCTACAGGTACGGCTGGAAAAACGCATTTAGCTTATATTACTGAAGATTTTAGTGAAGATGAAAAAGATACATTTATAGCACAGCTAGACCTCACCCAGCATACAGAGAAAAGTGTAACTAAAATCGAGCAGCTTAAAAAATCGTTAGATGAAATTTTGGCTAATGGTTACTGTTATACGCAAAGCGAGCATATACAAGGTGTAGTAGGCATTTCTGTCCCCGTTTTTAATTTCCAAAAGAAGAATATCGTAGCGGTATTAAGTGTCTTTATGCCGGATACACATTTTAATAGAGATCAATTATCCTATTATGTTGCCCATTTGCAAAAAGGTTCAGATAAAATTGGCACTTCAATCCCTTAAATGTGCAAGCGTGAGTAGGGAAGGACCGAACGAGGTCGTATCATGTGCATTAAAACTTTCATAACAAGTAATAGACAACTGAACAAATGCTTCAGAATTCGAATAACTAACAACTAACTAGAGGTTTGGACATAAAGTATAGAAAATAACAAATTTCCTAAAAATAAGAAAAGCAGAAATTACATTTTAAATGCGAATTCTGCTTTTTGTTTCGAACCTTAAAAGAAAGCTGAAAATACTTGTGGGCTGTCTTATCAAACGATTTGTTTCCGAGGCTTTGATGGCGTGAAGAATTTTAGAAGGTATCTTTCCTTAAATAGTTTGGTTGTATACTTGTTGATTTGTTCTGTTTTTATCTTTCGTTGCCATCATGCTACTAATCAATAGTAGAGGTTTATGAACATAGAGTGGATAACAAAGGTGGAGAAAGGGTTAAAGTAGTATATAGAAGATTGAAATCATTAATTCTTCTAACTGTGTAGTCAGTCATTCCAATTGTATTGTAAAATAGTGATATGGAAGTGAGTGATGGTAATGATACTAGATCAAAGAAAAGAAGCAGTAGATAATTTATTGGAAACCTTAATTAAAATTGCAATGGATGCACCAGATCAATTGCCAATGTATATTGCAGAGTCAACAGCTGTGTTAGCTATGAATGGCTTTATGCCTGAAGAGTTGGCGGACTTTGATGAAAAAGTACAAGCCATTATTGATATTTATTTAGGTGGCGAGTTGCTGGATTCAAATGTTGTACGTGATAATGTGAATATTCATTAATAAATGTAATAAACGTCGTAGTAAAGTATAGCTAAATAAAATGATGATAGAATATTAGACCTGCTTTTTTCAGATTCGCAAAGAAAAAGAGGAGTCATATCCAAATGGATGGTGATTCCTCATTTTTTGTGCATAATCTAGTCGACTTTCATTTAAAAATCCATATAACGCTCATAGCAGTATTTATAAAGTGCGCCCGTCACATAGCAATCTGCGAGTGCTTCATGGGACGCATAGTCATCTAGATGAAGATAAGACTTCAATGTGGGCAGTTTGTGATCGGGTACATCGTAAATGTATTTTTGGGAAAGCCAAAGGGTATCAATGACTTCACCAATCGGTGCCTCTATTTCGAGACGCTCCATATTTACGAGCAAAAATTTCATATCAAAAGGTGCATTATGCGCAATAATCGTATCTGATCCTAAAAAACGCAAGAGTTCAGGAAGCGCGCTATCAATTGTAGGGGCTTCAGCAACATCCTCATTACGAATACCAGTGAGATTAGTAATATACGCTGTAATGAACTCCTGTGGATTTACAAATAGGGAGAGCTGATTCGTCGCTTCAAAATTTCGATAACGAACCGCACCAATTTGTATAATATTACTTAAAAATGGGCTGAGTCCTGTCGTTTCAAAATCGAGTACGACAAAATCAGTTACAAAAATTTTACCTAATTTATAATTATATCTGCTTAAATTATAATAGCCTTTTTTTCGTTTTTCCTGTCGTTTCATAGAAGTATCCCCATTTCCTCGCGTATGTCTATTTAATTCCACGAGGAAAAAGAATGAAACCTTGGCTAAGGAGCAGAAATAGGAATAAGTATTCTTTTCTACTTACATTTTGTTACTCTCTTTCATAATCTCCCAAATTTTATAGAGTTTTTTCAACTCTTCAGGTTTAGAATGAGCCAGATCATGGTACCACTGTTGTAATGTCGTATCCTGTTCAAAATAGATAGGTGAATTTTGAACGTTTCTATTTTCAATTCCTAATAAATAGTCTGAAGTACACTCGAGTACAAGTGCTATTTTTGATAGTTCTTCATTTTTTATCGGGCGTCCACCAGATTCAATTCGATTCATTACGCTTTGATTCATCTTCATTCTTTGTGCAAACTCTTTTTGGCTCCAATTTTTCTTTTCGCGCAATAAAACAATGCGTTTATTAATACTCACCTAATTCACCACCTTAATTCCTATATATTACCATGTTTCTGGAATAGAAATATATACCAATAATTGCTAAATTAGAAATTAATTACTTGTTTTTGTAAATTAGCAATGCTAAGATTTATTAAAGATTATTTTGGTAAAAAAAGGGAGCGGATAAATTGTATGAATTTAATTTACCATTTGTGAAAAAACGACGATTAGAGCTAGGTATCACACAACAAGAGCTAGCAGAAAGATTAGGATATAAACGTTCTTCTACTTATTTGAAGTATGAGTCAGGGGTATATACCTTTAAAGCAGAACAACTACCAGTATTAGCAGAACAGCTAAAATGTGAAATTCCAGATTTTTTTACGCCAAAAGCTGCAGGAAATAACAAATCCTATTAAAACGACTGATTTTACATTTTTAGATGTACGTAAACAATGCCAAAATTAATCATTTACTATGGCGGATCCTAACGCATTTTGAATAAGTCTTTTATTATCGGAGAAATTTTTTATAAAATTATTTTCTTTTAATGGGGATAATGAAAGTTATTTGAAAATCCAGATTTATCACAAAGGATTCGTTATTTATATGTGCCTTATTTCAAATGCTGTGCATATAAGTGCTGTACAACAATCTAGATAAGCCGAAATTCACAAGTTTTCTATAGAAGGAACTTATTTACTCAGAATGTATTAAAATACGTCAATACACTGATGCTAAAGGGATTATGAGGGGATGGCTTAGAGACTAGATACATAGAAGTAAAAGATTAGTGTGGAAGAAATAATGAAAAGGAAATGAATTTGTATAAAGTACTAGACAAACAGCAATTCATGATATATAATAAAGTTAATAAGATGGTTTACGAGATAAAAATTAATTCACCTATTACAAAGTGTATTATTTATCAAGTCTAATAC
>JAGHSJ010000213.1 GCA_018065935.1 Candidatus Kurthia equi | reverse complement strand
CATTTGCTGATATTGCTGAAGGACTAGCCATCCCAACAGCAGAAGTTAAAGTCATTAGAGCAAATGAAAAAGGTAACTTCTTAGCACAAGAAAATGTAACAATGGAGAACATTCATGAACATTTAGATATTACATTTGTTTCATCTAAATGCTTATCATTTACAAATACCCGATATATTGTAGGTAAGAAAACATTACGCTTATTAGGTAAAACACCATCTGAAACAGATATTAATGAAGCTAATAAATTCGATTCAGAAGTAGTGGCACGAACAATATTAGCAGGGCTATTAGTACACGCTATTCGTAGCAATCCCGAAAAATCGAAGATTACCAAGCATTATGATCTTTCATTAGGATTACCATTTGTAGAAATTGATCAAGAAAAATTCCAGAAGAATAGTGAAAGATTCATCGGAACACATGAATTAACATACCACTACCCTAATGGAGAAAAAGTAGATGTAACATTAGTTATTGAATTTGCGCTTACTTTACCCGAGTCAGCTATTGCTGGTTATGCAGTAGTATATGATCGTCAAGGGAATTTAAAGGAATACAATATTAAAGTAGAAGAAGAAAGCAAACTAGTTCAAAAGACGGTGACATTAGAAGATATGATGCTTTTATTAGCCGATATTGGTGCCGGTACATTAGATTTAGCTGTATTAATGGGTATCAACTTTGACTTCCAAAACTCTTATGGGGAAGAAATAGGAACTAAAAGAACAATCGAGCAAATTCGTATTGCTTGGAATGAAGAACACCCTAACGACAAAATTAATTCATTAACTAAATTCACTGAGATTTATAGCAACGATGAAGATTTTAACTCAGCTAAATTAAGAATATTTGCTAAACCTTACTTACAAGACGATGCAGCTAAAATTGCTAGGGTTATTAAAAATAAAATGGAAGAATTACCTTCAAATACTTTAATTATCTTATGTGGTGGCGGTTCACTATTATTTAAAGATTCACTGACTCTACTATTAAGTAAGTATTCAGATCGTATTATCTTCAAAAAGGATGCAAAATTTGCTAATGCAGAAGGACTTCTAACTTTCGCATTGCACCCTGCTTTCGAAGAAATCAAGAAAGATTTTTTAGTACAAGTTAATGTCTAGATCACGAAAAAAAATACTGAAATATGGAGATAGATTTAATATCTATGTCAGTGAATTAGTAGATGATGAAATCTTAGATTTTATTAATTTACAATCAGATTTAACCGCAACCGTCATGGCGGGTATAATCAAACTGTACCAGGAAAACGGGAAAGTAGATTTAGTGAATTATTTACCTAGAACATACAGCATTAATTCGTCAATTCCGTCTCTTTTAGTAAATAACAATAAAGTTCAGCATTATCAACCTTTAGTCCAATTGCCTATTAAACAGCAAGACACACCACAATCTGCTGAACCTATTAAACAGCAAGACACACCACAAACTACTGAGCCTAGCAATCTGCAAGGCTTAGTAGTTGATGAAGGTGAAAAACCAGGAGAAACTTCAAGCGGTCCAGAAACGACAAATGATATTAAAAATTCCCCATCTGCTAAACCTGCATTCTTTAACAATTCAGGTGTTGGAGACATGGCCGCCTTTGCAATGAGTTTAAATAAAAAGAAGGAATGAGTACGAGTACTCATTCCTTCTTTTGTTAATCAATAAGTTTCGTCTGTATAAAAAGTTTGTTTATTACCATCATGATTAACAGTATTGCCTTCTGTTTAAGGGTCTATTTTTTACTAAACCCGCCTGTAATTGAAGTATAGGGACGATAAGAAAAAGCGTTAATAAATTGACCTTTTATACAGATTTCACCCCATGACGTTTTCTGAAAAAAAATAAAATGCCTCATTGTAGCTATGGTTTTATACCTTTGCATAAAAAGCTGTATAGATAATCTTCCAATAGAAAGTGCGTAAATGCTGATTTAACAGCATTTACACACTTTTTATGTACTCCCAAACTTGCATTTGGGAACATTATTTCGTATGGAATTGTAAAGTTAAATTTTATCTATATTTATGATAACCAAATATGTACATACTGCTATTACACTTGCTAAATACAAGAATGAAAAAAATCCTATAAATCCTAGATAAGAACTTTCGATTTCAGATGCACCAGAACTAGAGAATTTAGAGAGAATTATACATAAAATAAGCCCAAGTAATAATGTTCCAAAACCTATACCTAATGTATTCAGAATATTCCCCTCTCCTTAAAATACTTTAACATATAAAAAAACTCCTATAGCAGCATTGAATCTAATAAAACCACCAGCAACTTAGAAGTAGCTGGTGGTTCGAACATTCCCTTAAGTATCACTTGGAAACGTTATTTTGATTAGGTAGTGATTTTTTCAAAATCAATTGAAGAAATCTAATGATTTCTCGAATAATTAAGATGTATACAAAAGCTTCTACAAAACTTAGTCCAAGGAAAAATACATACCTACCGAAATCCTCAAGTTCATTAAAATAATAATTTTGGATTTGTATGTCTAAAAATAAAGTCTTATAACTGATTACTAAAAATGTAGGGATAACCAATATCCAATAAATCAAAGGGAATTTAGTGTAACTTCCTTTAACTAGCATATATAAAACCACCACCTTTTTAC
>JAGHSJ010000034.1 GCA_018065935.1 Candidatus Kurthia equi | reverse complement strand
CGCGATGTCCTATCGCTGTGCTTATCCAATCCTCATCCTGAGGACAGGAAAATCCATTCTTTGCGTTTAAACGCAAAGAATTAGTTGAAGCGAGGCCCGCGGAAAGCGTCGAGCAGAGGTGGTATTGTTTGAAAAACCCAACAAATATTATAGAACCAAAAAAACGGAATTACGTAATTTTACGCGACTCCGTCTTCATCATACTATTTACACCTTAACTAGAATTATTCCCTTAGCGCACAATATCTTTAAATTTATCTTTTAGCGCAGCTTCTACAACTGGAGGAACTAGTCTCGAAATGTCGCCACCATACTGCGATACTTCTTTTACAATGCTCGAACTTAAAAATGAATGCTGATTTTTAGTCATAATAAAAAATGTTTCAATATTTTCATCTAAATATCTATTCATTGACGTAATCTGCATTTCATATTCAAAATCGGATACAGCTCTAAGCCCACGAACAATTACATGTGCATTTTTAGATTTCGCATAATTAATCAATAAACCTGAAGAATCTTCTACTTGAACATTTTCAAGTTCCTTTGTTACTTCACGAATTAGCGCTTTACGCTCTTCTACATCGAACAATGGTTTTTTTGCAGAATTATTCATAACTGCAATGTATACAACATCAAAAATATCCGCTGCTCGTTTAATGATATCTAAGTGTCCGTTTGTAATAGGGTCAAAACTTCCCGGAACAACTGCTATTTTATCCATGAAGCACCTCTTCTTTCTCACTCAGTCGGTAGAACGAAATAATTGTACTACCGTATTTTTCTTCACGATATTTCACAAAAGTCTCTACTTGAGCTGGTAACTCCAATTGAAAATCATGTTCACATACAATGATACCATCCGGGCGAATGACATTATTTTCAATAATATCTTTCACAAGGTCATAGTACATATGTTTTTTGTATGGAGGATCTAAGAAAATCAAGTCCGCTTGGAACTCTCTTTTGATTAAAAGCTTCAATGCACGCGTCGCATCATTACGGTAAATTTCCGTACACTCCTCATAACGACATTTCGCAATATTTTCTTTTAAGTTCTGGAAGGCTTTACTATCTTTCTCAATGAATATGCCATGTTCCATTCCTCTACTTAATGCTTCAATGCCTAAACCACCACTACCTGCAAACAAATCAAGCACTGTCCCACCTTGGAATGTAGGACCTAAAATATTAAATAATGATTCTTTTACTTTATCAGTAGTTGGGCGTGTCGTTACACCATTAACTGCTTTTAATGGCATCCCTTTTCGTTCACCTGAAATAACTCTCATTTTGTCACCATGCCTTTATTTATACATTTTACTGTCTACTTTGTAAATCAATACGTTCATTAGAAGAACCAGATGTTAATCCAAATAATCGGATGAGCCATGATTCTTCGATATAATACGTATCACTTACCTCTACAATTGGACGAGATTTAGCTAAATCCATACGTACATCATTATCTACATAAAAATCATATTGCTGACCTGGGAATCTTAATTTTCGTACAGAACTATCCACATAATAACCATTTTTGCCGACTCTCGTCTTATAGCCTAAATGTTTTAACATCGGGTTAGCTGCGTATAAAATTTCACCATCTTTTAAAATGATTTTTACATCCGTCAGTTTTTCATCATTTAAATATAAATCGCGTTTTTCTTCAAATAATAGCGGAACTACTTTATTTCCACTTGCTTCATTCATTTTAAAGTAAGACGTCTTATTATTTAATGTTTTACTCAATAATTGATCCAATATACCCGCATCTATTTTTTTACCTTTTAATGCAGATAATCCATCGTTCCAACTTGCACTTTGCGCATTGTTAAATGTGTTGTTTAAAATCTGCACCATTTTTTGTGTCTTTTGGTTACCAAGTAATGTATTAGTCGCAAATGAAGCTACTAATAGCGGTAAATTGCCCGAATTTGAACTAAACTGATATTGTTCTTTAATTTGAGAAACAACCACTTTTTCTTGGAGAACGTTTTTATTCATTGAATTTGTAAAAATAATTCGACTGCCATTTTTTTGTCCAGTCGCCTCAACAATATCGATATGATTACTATTCAACATTTTCATAGATGACATTGTTTTTTTCAAATTCTGTTGTGAAATATTTTTTGCATAGACAGAAACCTCTGTCGCATCAAACGTTTTTTTCAAACGATCCTTCGTCCAATAAAGTTCATATACGCCTCCATTGCCTTGGAAATAAGAATAATCAACCAATGTTAAGGAACGCTCACCTAGTTTTGGTAATCCAGTGAACCAATGTCCACCTTTACGATTTTCATCGACTATTTGCAATGTCGTACTTCCTGTAATACCATTTTTCAATGTTACAAAAGCATCTTCAAATAAAGTACCTGATTTAAAGCCTTTTTTTGAAAGTGGAATGGTATACGTAATCGTTTGCTTCGTATCTGACCCTGCTTTTAGGCTATTTAGGTGCTTCGTTAGACGTGAGCAGCTTTGCTCGTCTTTTTTTCCATCATCATTTTTCTCACACGATTTATTCTTGCTTGTTTCTGGCCAAGTTATCGTAATCTCATTTTCTGGTAGGCCAGTAAAAGTTTGTTTAACAAAAAAACGATTTCCTCTGTAAGTGACCTCGATATCTTGGGCATATGAAAAGGCTTTTTCTTCTTCATTCGAGTTCGATGAAAAAACATGAAACTGGAATGCTAAAAGAATACCGTTAATGAATAAAAGTATAGAAAACATAATCGTTGCAAATTTCATGTGCGTATCCTCCTGCATCATGATACTATGTTTTAGGAAAGGAAGTGTAATCACTTTATGATTCAAAAATTTATAGAGTTAGGACAAGGTTATGGAGATATTTTCGAACTTTGTGAACTAATGAACTCAAACAAACACCGTATCCATCATACATTCGCCTTCGTATCAGAGCATGAAGGAAAAAAAGTAGCATCCATTGCCGTAGCATTAAAACCTGTAGCTGACAGCAAATTTATGCCAATCTACATCTGCCGTGAAGGTATTCCCTATAATCCTGAAAATCAATCAAAGCGTTTTACTATATTTGAAGAGGCTGTCAAAGAATTAGATGAATTACTTATCACTATTGAAGTGAAACATTCATCTATTTATGTAGACCCTGAGCTTTATTATCAATACTTAAAAGGGGCTCTTCGACTTTACCATTACATTCCAGCAATGTATTAGTACACATTGTCCTATTTTGTTGCATAGCTCATAGATAAATATAACTATTTTCTATTTTTATCGACAGTAACAGTAAAAGCTTTATAGTCCAGATTTATAATCATATTCTTTTGCTTTGTCTGGCTTCGCATTTTCAAACTCTGTATTTAAAAATCGACGATATGAAGGTACAACTTCTTTCACATAAGGAAGACGTGAAACTTTATTCATCGTTGCTTCAATGTCGTCATAATCACAGTAAATAACCACATATTTCATTTTTCTTGAAATATAGTGAACATGACCATAGCGTCTTAAAGATTTTGCTTGCTTAAGATGATGCACATAGACGATTAGTCCTTGGCGCTCTTTCATAATATAAGCTACCCCCGTTTCTACTTACAGAATACCATAGGGAAGAATTTAGAATCAACCAAGTTTAAATGACAGAAACATACTTTATCCGTTATAATAAGGAAAGCAAGTCTGCAATTAGAGGAGGACGAATATGGGAAAGAAAACAAAAGTAGCTATTGCTATTGCGGCAGCAAGCGCAGCAGCTTGGGCAGGTTCAAAAGCACTTTCTAATCCACAAAAACGCGACAACAAAACTGCACTTACATATGAGCATCCGATTGTATTAGCTCATCGTGGCGGTTCTTTACTAGCCCCAGAATGCACAATGGAAGCCTTTGAGCTTGCAGCAGAATTAGGGGTTCATGGTTTCGAAATTGATATCCGACTTACAAAGGATGAAGAGATTGTTGTTTTCCATGACGAGTATGTAGATCGAACAAGTAATGGTAGTGGACGTATTGCAGATATGACACTTGAAGAATTAAAAAATTTAAATTTCGGCTATAATTTTGTAGATTTAGATGGTTATTTCACTTATCGTGATGAACCAGCAAAAATTATTACATTGCGTGAATTATTAGATCGTTTCCCAAACAAATTAGTTAATATTGATATGAAAGACGAACCAAATACTTATGAAGGTGGTCTTATGCCATCTAAGCTTTGGCGCTTATTAGAAGAACTAAACGTCGAAGATCGCGTAGTTATCACAAGCTTCCACGATGAGCAAATAGATCGTTTCAATCTATATGCACAAAACCGTGTAGCTCTTGGTGCTGGCGTAAGTGAAGTTCGCAAAGCATATACTTCATTCACTAGTCAATTTGGACATCTATACCATCCAAAAGTAGATGTTTTCCAAATTCCTACAAAATATGGTGTTTTACCATTAGATACTACTGGATTTATTCATTTCTTAGATAAATTAAATATTCCTGTACATTATTGGACAATTAACGACGCTGAAGAAATGGCAAGACTAATTGCAAATGGAGCTAAAGGTATTGTTACTGATCGCCCAGATATTGCAATGAACTTATTATTTAATACAGAAGAACCTACTAATTAGTTATTACGGGAGTTGCTATCTTTTAGCGACTCCCTTTTTTTTACTCTGTTCCCCAAAATCCCAAGAAACTTCGCATGTATTTACACATTAAAAAAGCATTTGATTTGTTCTGCGAACAATCAAATGCTTTTCTTATTTTAAGCAGAGCACGAACAGCCTCCGCCAGTGCCACAACTTCCTCCACAGCCACTATCACTTGCAAAGAAAGGATTACTAACCGGCACTTTAACAGATTCTGAAACGGTTTTCCCTACTAGAACACCTATTTCATCAAGTAAGTCCTGAAAGTTATTTTCCGCAATGCGTAATTCAGAAATATTTTCATCTAGGTCTAACGCACGTTTTTGCATGCGAATAGATTTCATTATTTTTGAATAATCCGGATGATATTTACCAAAACGTTGAACATCTTCATATTGAAGCTTCATTTGATTAAATTCCTCAATTTGATTCACGAGTAATTTATTCGAATAAACGTTATTTGTCGCTTTTTGAAGTTCTTTGTATGGTTCAGAAGCAAGGATCATCTCATTCAACTGATCAACCTCATCGAGAATCAATACCCATTCTGATGTTATTTTCATAAAAACTGCCCCCGTTCCTTTCTATCATATCAAAAAGCTTTTCGTTTGTATGTTATTTAGAACTTATTCTACATCTTCTTTTTGCTTAATAAATATTTGTGCAAAATTGGTCTCAAATGCCCCAGTTCCTAGTTTATTAAAATCTTCATTTAACAAATCTTTACGGTGACTTTCCGAGTTCATAAATCCACTCACTGCTTCGGCTGCATCTGCATATTCTTCAGCTAAATTCTCTGATGTCTTTTCAAATGGAATGTCATTATTCTTCAATAAACTTTCAAGCTCCGTTTCAGGTGCATCTGATTTAGCTATTCGCTCCATCACAATACCTTCTACTTGTTCTTGTGTGACTACACTAAGTCGCGGATCAATCTCAAATACAGGCAAACCATTTAACTGACGATAAATATTAGAGAGTTCAAATAGTTGCTGTGCATTTTCATTATTTATTTTTTCCATATCAAATGATGAAGGTTTTTTAGGTTCAAGTACCTCTCCAACATAGGTCATATCATAGGGTTTTTGCTTAACCAGGGTTTCCCCATCAATGAAACGTATAGCCGTTAATTTCTTCGTTTCTCCATCAAAATAAAGTTGTGCTAAAACATCTTTATACATAACTAATAAGCGTGTTTGCAAATCAATTTCACTTAAAATCATCGTATAAATATTATTATCTACTGTTACATTAATTTCTGTATCTGTAATTGTATTACGATATAATTCATCGATTGTTTGCCCTAATTTAAATGGCGCTAAATCAATCTTTTCTCCCGTAACAAATAACTGATTTATCTTTCCTTTTTCAACCCCAACAAGTATATACTCATCCTCTTGATTGTATACCCACCAAGTAAAACCATATGCTGAAGGGCCCTTTCTCTGTGGCTCTCCTAATTCTTTTTGAAATGTAGCTATTTTTTTACCTACATATGTCGACCAGCCCTCTTTAGGACGTTCCATTACATCACCAGAAAGTTGAGGCACTTCCGTATTTGGTACAGGTTTCGTAGGCCCTTTTAATGGTTCATTTTTATCATCTGTATGATCCACATAAAATAAAGCAATCAACGCTAAAGCAAGTAATACTAAAATTCGTAGCAATGCTTTCAAAACAGTATCTCCCCTATGTTTAATAATATGTGACTACTTACTAAGTGCTCAATTTTATCAGCCTATATTTTTTCATGCACATGATAAGTCCACAATCCCTTTTGTCTATTGTACCTATATTATCTAATGTTAAAAAATGAAACCATTTATTGTGACTATAATAATTAATTATAGCAATTATCGTCTGACATTCACAATGTTGTCATTGCATGAAAACGCTATTTGTTCTATTATAAAATGGAAAGTATTTGGATAAAGTGCTAAAAGGAGGAAAAAAAGATGTATTTTGAGAATACTGGTATTGAAGATAGACATGCTGATATTGTTATCTTAGATGATATCATGCAACGTCACGGATTAATCCGTGCTACAGGCTGGGACTTTGAACGTGTTACTTGGGATCGTAAATTCGTTGTTCCTGAAGGTACTTATTATTTACGCGTATTTGGCATAACTGAAGATGGTGATATCGGTGCAAATGATGCTGTAATTAAATTATTAAAACCGGTTCTTGGCAAACACTACTTCCCACACGGTGTAGAATATGGCGATGACGAACTTTGGCCAGTATCTGTTGTTTCACAAAGTAAAAATCTTCTTGAATCAATTAACACTGAAATCAATACATTTGCCGTTCAGCCTTAATTTCCAAATGTTAAACCTGCCCTTTAATCAATCATTGATTTCAGGCAGGTTTTTCTTTCATTCAAATCGTGGAAAGGATTGGAACACGAATGAAAACGAACTTATTTTTAATTCAAATTTCATGGATGACACTAATTATATTTGGTGTTGGCTTTCTTCTACGCTATTTTATCAAAGATGAACTTTCATTAGACCAACTTGTAGGCACAGTTGTCGGATTCATCCTTTTAATTTCCAGTTTATTTTGGCGAAAATCCACTATAAAATCTATAAACTAAATATAATGAAATGAAAATTTTTACTACACGATAGATGAGTAGTCTTTTTAATTGGCTAATAAAAAAGGTTCTACGTCAAATGCAGAAAGCGTCGAGCAGAGGTGGTATTGTTTGAAAACCCCAACAAATAGTATAGAACCATAAAATTAAGAGGCTGAATCGCGTTAGCATGCGATTTAGCCTCTCTTTTGGTAATGAAATTATTTTAGCTATAGCGTTTTATTGTCTAAGCTTGTATGAAAAGAATATACAGACTATTCCTGTCATCCGTTTTTATTTTCATAGACTTTACTTTAGTTATTTAGGATTGCTTTAAATACTGAAGTCGTGTCTCCACCTTTGTAGAAAACATATAGAAGTAAGTAAACCGCTAATCCTGTAATTGCTACAAAAAACCAGACGATCGATGTAATCGGTGCAATTTTGCGGTGACGAACAAGGTTATTCGTATAACCTGCTATTAATGTCACAATACCAAATACAGCACCTGTAGTTGCTAAAATGATATGGAACACTAAGAATATTGTGTAGTAAATTTTTAAATCATCTGGTCCACCGAATGCAGTGTTCCCAATGAATAAAGTTCTTGAAACATAAATGATAAAGAATAATAATGCTGAAACTGCAGCTGCAGTCATCATTTTCTTATGTGCTTCAATTTTTCTTTGTTTAACTAGCATCCATCCAAATGCAATAAGAACTGCACTTAAAACAATAAATCCTGTGCTAATAGTCGGTAAAATAGGTAACATAATTTTTTCTCCTAACCCTTTAAATTCACGTTCTACGGAATTCATTTTCACGTAGACGTTCTCTTTCTGCTAATGCATCCTCTGTCATTTGGTCCGCGTTTTTTTTATCACTTTGGTACCAATCAAAGAATACCTTAAATAGTATTATACCAAAAATAATCTCTTGTAGAATCTTCATTAGCACGCCACCGAGCTGTTGATCGTTCAACGATGTCATATTTGTGAACAACTCCGGTCCTGAAAGTCCTTTTAAATCTGTAAGTGTATCTGCTGGAACGCAGAGAGCCATTGCTTTCATCCAAATTTCACCATCAGCATATGTCGCATAAAGTGGAGATGAGGCAAATATAATCATTGCACAAGCTGGTGTAACTAAAACCGCACTTGCAATGATATAACCTACTTTAAATAGTCCTTTCATCTTCGTTTGCCCTTCAAGTGTATTAATAAGTGGCCAATACATTAATACTGCAGATAGGAACAATACGAATGTGAATAATCCATGCACCGTTTCCTGAAGCTTAATATAATCAAAGATGATTGGAATATGGTAAACAGAGAATAGCCCTGCAAAAATAATAAGTGCCGGTAGTGGTTTAGTTAGCATATGGAATAGAGGCTTCACTACTGGTAACTCAATTACAAATTGCCATAAATAATTTGGAATACCTTTTATCAATAAAATTGGAGCAAATAATAATAACACTGCCATCTGAACCATGTGCATCGTAAACATGATATGTGACATTAAATTTATTGGAGATCCCTTTATTATGTATAGAACAATTAAAAAACCAATAAAATTACATGCTTGTTGCCAAGTTAACGCTGTATTATTTTTTATCTCTTTTCGCCATTTTACAGTTATTAAAAAATAAACGACTAACATAAACAAACTGACACCAATGAGACCTGGAGACCACATTGCTCGAAATCCAAATATACTTAGAGGCATTTATATCTCTCCTTTTTTTACTATACATACCAATATTATAAAACTATGGTAATAAAAGCTCAATGTATGAATTATGACATTTTCAAAATAAAAAACGTGACAAAGGCATGACCTTGCCCTCATCACGTTTTGTTTTTTCTTAACCCCACCAAATAATTGTTACGAACGCTAATACCATCGTAAATGCTACTAGCAATGCAGAGTACATAAAGAATTGATAAATCCCTGTTTGTTTTTCATCCCAGTGCATGAAAAAGTACAGTTGTAATCCTACTTGAACTGCTGCCAATAATAAGATGATTGGGCCAACAAGATTTGAAGAAAATCCTGCTTGAACCGTAGCAAATGCAATGAATGTAAAGAAAATCATCATTGCAAACGCTGAAACTTGCTTCCGCATCGCTCTTGCTGCCATTCTCTTCTTGTACTCGAACTCTTGTGGAGTTCTCGTTACGATGTTTTCTTCATGTGACATCTTACATCACTCCCATCAAGTAAACTACTGTGAAGATGAATACCCATACAACATCAATGAAATGCCAATATAGTGAAGCAATGTAATATTTCGGAGCATTATAAAGATTTAAACCACGCTTAGAGTTTCTAAGCATTAGTAGGATAAACCAAGCTAAACCGATAATTACGTGAACACCATGTGTACCAACTAGCGTAAAGAATGAAGAACCGAACGCGCTTTGTCTAAAGCCAAATCCTTCATGAACGTATTCTACGAATTCATAAATTTCTAAGCCAAGGAATCCTAAACCTAAAATGACAGTTATCGCAATCCAAGCTTGCATTGCTTTAAAATTATAATTTTTCATATGGTACATCGCGTAAACAGAAGTTAATGATGAAGTAAGTAGGAGCATTGTCATAACGAATGCTAATGGTAATTCAAACAATTCATGCGTACTAAACTTCATACCACTCGGTCCACGATCTTTAAGCGCTAAGTATGTGGCAAATAGTGTAGCAAATAAAACTGTTTCTCCAGCTAAGAATAGCCAAAAGCCAGTTTTCTTATTTTTACCTTCTGCCGTTGCTGTTTCAGGATGATCAGGCCACGTATGTGGAGTGAACTTTGTGTTGTTATCCATTATACATTACCCTCCTTTTCATCCATTAAATCTTCTTTATGAATATGATAGCCTAAGTCATCTTTTAGTGAACGAACAATCATAGAAATGACAGAGATTGCTAATCCACCAATTAGAACGTATAAGCCCCATGATGTTTCTTGATGATACATCGCACCAAATGCTGCTACAAATAAGCCTAATGAAATGAACACAGGAATTATTGAGTTATTCGGCATATGAATATCAGAAATTGGTTCTGCATAAATCATCCCTTCTTTATTACCGTCCATTTTTTCAATCCAGTAAGTATCTAGACCACGAACTAATGGAATTTGTTTAAAGTTATAGTATGGCGTTGGTTGCGGGATTGCCCACTCTAAAGTACGGCCATCTTTCCAAGGATCTCGACCAGCTTTTTCTCCTTTAATTGCAGTAATAATTACATTTACTACTAATGTGATAACACCTACAGCCATTAAGAACGCACCTACTGTAGAAATTAAGTTAAACAAGTCGAGCCCTTGATCTGGTAAGAATTTGTATACACGACGTGGCATCCCCATCAATCCTAAGAAATGTTGGAAGAAGAACGTCAAATGGAAACCAATAAAGAAGAACCAGAAAGTAACCTTCCCTAATGTTTCGTTTAACATTTGATTAAACATCAGTGGCCAATAATAATGGGCTGATGCAAATAATGCCAGTACAATACCACCTACAATTACGTAGTGGAAATGCGCTACGATGAAGTAAGAGTCATGTAGCTGATAATCTAAAGGTGCTGCAGCTTGCATAATACCTGTAACCCCACCAGCTACGAACGAAGGAATAAATCCTAGTGCGTAAAGCATCGGTGTCGTTATTCGAATCGAACCGCCCCACATGGTCATAATCCAGTTGAAGATTTTCATTCCGGTCGGAACCGCAATGGCCATCGTTGCTACTGAGAAAATTGCGTTCGCAGTTGCACCCAAACCTGTTGTGAACATATGGTGAGCCCATACCATAAAGCCTAAGAAACCAATTAAGATTGTTGCGAATACCATTGAAGAATATCCGAATAAACGCTTACGACTAAATGTAGCAAAAATTTCTGAGAATAGTCCAAACGCAGGTAATACTAAAATGTATACCTCTGGGTGACCAAATATCCAGAATAAATGCTCCCAAATAATTGTGTTACCTCCCATGTTTTGTACGAAGAAGTTCGAACCAAACATACGGTCAAAGATCATGAAGAAGATCCCGATTGTAAGTGGAGGGAATGCGAATAAAATTAATGCGCTTGATACGAATGTAGTCCACGTAAATAGCGGCATACGCATGAATGTCATACCAGGTGCACGCATATTGATAATCGTAACTAAGAAGTTAATACCCGAAATCAAGGTACCGGCACCTGTAATTTGTAATCCTAATGCATAAAAATCAATACCATGTCCGGGTGATTGTAAGGATAATGACGCATAAGAAGTCCAACCTGCATCAGGTGCTCCTCCCATGAACCAAGACAAGTTTAAGAAAATACCACCAAACATAAATAACCAAAAACCTAGTGAATTCAAGAATGGGAATGCTACATCACGAGCCCCTATTTGCAATGGGACAACTGCGTTCATAAAGGCGAACAGCAGTGGCATTGCGGCTAGGAAAATCATGGTTGTACCATGCATTGTCATTACTTCATTGTATAAACCAGCACTTAAGAAATCATTATCTGGTTTTGCTAACTGAATACGAATTAGCATCGCTTCAATACCACCGATAACGAAGAATAGTGTACCGGCTACTAAATACATGTGAGCAATTTTTTTATGGTCAACTGTAGTTATATAATCCCATATATGTGCTCCTAAGCCTTTTTTCTTTGCTGCTAATGAGCTCACAACCTTAACCTCCTTCAAATATAGAAATTCCGAGCTTAGTCTTCAACTGTTAAGCTCATTAAATATGCAGATAGTGCTGTCAATTCTTCGTCTGTAAATTCTTTACCTTTATTTGTCGTTAAAGAATTAGGCATCGTATTAGCTGGTTTGTAATCTTCTGGTTTTTGAATCCAATTTTTCAGATCCTCTTCCGTATGATCTAATACGCCAGCTATGCGATTACGGTCACCGAATGATGCAAGGTTAGGTGCAATACCTGTTCCTGAACCTGAACCAGAAGTTGCGTGACATGAAATACAGCTATTTTTAAAGATTTCTTCACCTTGTTGCTCTACTGAACCTGTTGTTTTACGATCAGCAGTTGCTTGCATACCATCTACCCATGTATCAAAGTCTGCTTGTGATACTGATTTTACTTTAAAGTCCATAAGTGCATGTGATGGTCCGCATAACTCCGCACATTTACCGTAGAATACACCATCTTTTAAATCGCTCGACTCTTCATCAAATTCTAAATAAAACTTGTTCACATTATCTACGTTTGTATCCATCTTGCCGCCAACTGATGGAATCCAAAATGAATGCTTAACATCTCCAGCCTTCAAATTGAAATACACTTTTTGCCCCGTAGGAACTACAAGTTCTTGTGAAGTGACGATTTTTTGATTTGGATATTCAAACTCCCACCAATAAAGTTTTGCTGTAACGTTTACTGTTACGACATCTTTATTCGCTTCAGTGTCTGCTGATGCAGTATCCATCACTTTCGTATCCGCAAGCTTGTAAGTATAGTAAACTGTCGGTACTGCCAAAACTAGCAATAATAGGATTGGAATAACTGTCCAAATCACCTCAAGCTTCATACTACCTTCTACTTGTTTTGGAATAACATCTTCTCCAACCTTTTTACGTCGGAATTTGAGAATTGCAAGGACGTAAATAATAACTACGACTACAATTACTAATGCCATAATTGAAGTAGACAAAATTAGTAGATTATGCTGATCTTTACCAACTTGACCAGCTGGAGAAAGCGTACTCAAATCCTTTTCGCCACAAGCAGAAAGGAAAACTGTTAGTACAGCAAATAATGCGAGTAAACGCAACTTTTTAAGCCCTTTCATCATAGCTTAATTAAACCCCTCTTTCTTTGTTGTATTTTCATGTGTAACTAGGACTGTGGTTTGTCTATCTGAATTCTATATTTAGAAAGAATTCCAACTATAACGAATCAACTATCAGTCACCTTCATGTATTTTTCACAAAGAAGTTAATGGCTTAGGTGTAGTAGCTGCTTCATTGTATAACGACCACATTTTACAAACGATATAGCCTACAACTCGGAATAAGAACTGTGAAAGTTTATTGCTCTATCAAAATAGACATTGTCATTTAAAGATGATTGTCATCATGTAATAAGTGCTTTTTTAATCTCCAAAACGCTATGCCCATTTTTAACAACAAATGCCCCTTTTTACAATTCGTATTTATATTCTCAAAATTTGTAAACATATTCCGTTATCCATACTATAACCAAATTTCTCATTTTTTTCTAGGTGAAACACTAAAATTTCATGTATTGTACAAGATATTGTTATAGATTAATGCAATTTAATAAAATTTCGCTATTTTAAAG
>JAGHSJ010000439.1 GCA_018065935.1 Candidatus Kurthia equi | reverse complement strand
GCTTCAGTCCCTATGGTGTCTAAGGTAAGTAAATACTTGGGATATGAATCAGAAATTTTCTGTAATGGACGTAACTCTCGGCTTAGTGTCTCCTCATTGAGAGTTTCTAATGCCACCTGATAATAAGTTAAATTCTGTAAAGTATCGACAGCAACAAAATCAATTTCATATTCATCAACCCGCCCTACATAGACCGTATAGCCTCGTCTGACAAGCTCAAGATAAATCACATTTTCTAAAATATGACCTTGATCAGCATTAGCATCAGGCAACATAATGCGGCGCAATCCGACATCAACTAAATAGTATTTTTCAGAGGATTGTAATAACTCACGCCCACGTACTTTAAATTGTGCGGCGCTATAAAATAGCAAACTGTCCTGTAAGCCCCGAATATAGCGCTTCACTGTTTCAAATGAGATTTTAACCCCGCTTGAAACAAAGGTATTTTTAATTTTATTGATGGAAATGGGTGAGCCTGTCACGCTTGCCAAATATCTTGCGACACGCTCGAGAGAGTTAATATCGGCAGTATTTAAACGGGGAATAACATCTTTAAACATTACACTGGCATAGACTGCTTGCAAGTAATCATAGGTTTCCTGCTGGCTGGTCATGGCAAGCGTATAGGGGAAACTACTGCGCGTGTACATGGCATACAAATCACGATTGGATAATTGTTGGATGATCGGATTATTTTCAATATGCCACTGTTTAAACTCTTGGAATGACAAGGGTAAAACATGTTGCTCGATATAGCGTCCTGTGAGTAACGTCGCAAGTTCTCCACTCAGAAAGAATGCATTTGAACCTGTAATATATAAATCGATATAATCCCGAACATATAAAGAGTCGACTACTTTTTCAAAATTGGTAACATGTTGTATTTCATCTAAAAAAACATAGTTTTTCTTGCTTTCATCAACTTTTGACAGTACATAATCATGTAGTTTGCGGTAATCGGTAAGTTCTTCAAATTCCATAAATTCAAAGTTGATGGCAATGATGTTTTCGGCTTGTACACCCTGTGCTTTTAAGTCTTGTTGAAACATCGCCAACAAGGTGGATTTTCCAGAGCGACGTACACCTGAAAGCACTTTAATAACATCACGGTTTTGCCATGTATTCAGAAATTTTAAGTAGCTATCACGTCGAATATTAGTTTTTCTCATTGTTTACACTTAAACTCTAAAGTTTTAATTGATTCTATCAAAGTTTAGATACCAAGTGAAAACATATTTAATTACAAAGAAAGTTTCTAGTTCATGTGAGCTATTTAAAATTCTAAACTGCTTTTATAGCAGTTTAGAGACGCTAATCACGACAAGCTCCAAGATACCAGGTCTACTCTTTAGACGAAATTTGGTAGGTTTTTTTATCGACGACATCAATCCGAATTCTGTATTTTTGATTATTGATGCTCCCTTTTATCTGCTATACAAATTGAGTGAATAGTAAATTGCATATTCCTGTGTAAATCTACCCCCTATTCCTATTTGCACCCTACCATTCATTTCTGTTCGTATAAGCCACTAGGCATGTCAAACTCTTGATTAATGGTATCAATATTGATACTATCAATCATTGGCACTATTGAGCATTTAAATGGCAAATCTTGATCAACTTATAGAACAAATGCGGAATAATCCAAAAAATATCCGCTATGTCGATTTACTCAAGGTTTGTAAGCAATATTTTGGTGAACCAAGACAAACAAGTGGTAGTCACACGGTATTTAAAACACCGTGGCAAGGCGATCCTCGTATTAATCTTCAAGATGATAGCGGAAAGGCTAAACCTTATCAGGTTAGGCAAGTATTAGCTGCACTTGATAAACTTAAAACATTGTGAGGTGTCAAATGGATAGCAAACAATTTACTTATCGTGTTACATGGTCAGCAGAAGATAATGAGTATGTTGGTCTATGTGCCGAATTTCCGTCACTGTCTTGGCTCGATGCAGAACAATCTAAAGCATTCTCAGGGATTGTTGATCTTGTTGCTGAAGTTGTAGCAGATATGATCAGCAATAATGAGAAATTACCTGTACCGCTTTCAGAAAAAAAGTATAGCGGACGGTTTGCTGTTCGTGTTCCATCAATGGTTCATCAAAAACTAGCACTTGAAGCTGCGGAGCGTGGTGTGAGTATGAATCGTTTGGTATCGGCAAAATTGGCTATGTAGTTTTATATCTTGATGGTCTACTTGGAATG
>JAGHSJ010000227.1 GCA_018065935.1 Candidatus Kurthia equi | reverse complement strand
TTGCATGGTTTGTCAGATGAAAAAATAGCAGAGGTGTTGCTCGAAGGATTTAAAAACTTCCTTGATACAAATGAAGGTCGAAATATATTTTTTAATAATTCACTTTCCTATGGATGTGTATCAACATCTCCGTCTGATTTGGCAATTAAGATTATTAAAATGGCTACTGATAATACTTCGTCTTTCCAAAATGATATAGATAAAGTAGCAGATAAAATTACAGAATATCTTAATGCGAATATAGAAGAAATTGTTAAAAAATATATTGTACAAGCGTTTTGTGATAAATTATTTAGCACAGAAGATAGATGGAGATTTGAAAGTGCTACACGTAGCATATTAGATAATTATAATTAAGAAAAATTTAAGATGCCTAAGAAAACTGTAATCTTAACACGAAATCAAATTGAAAAAATAGCAGTAAAGGAATGGAGGATTAAAATAAACAAATACTTTAAACATTTCAAAACTATAACCAAACATAAATTTATAGTATGTCGTGAATGTATTAGATGTGGTTACATATGGCGTGGCTTGATGCATGACAATAGCAAGTTTGGATTGACAGAATTTTTCTCAAGTGCTAAATACTTTCAAGGGGATAAATCTCCTATCGAAGCCGAGAAAGCAGTCGTAGGCTATTCTCTTGCATGGCAACATCACATGGGTCACAACCCCCATCATTGGGAATATTGGATTGACTATGGTAAGCACGGAGAGATTATCGTCAATAAAATTCCTTATCCTTATGTCGTTGAAATGGTGTGTGATTACATCGGAGCTGGAATGGTCTATAACAAAGAGAAATGGAATGAGAGCGAACCTCTCAATTATTTCCTTAAAGTTAGAAAAGGGCGTTACTACCATTCAGAAACAGAAGATTTGATACTGAGATTTTTAAATACTATTAAAGACAATGGGCTTGAGGCGTTTTATAAAGAGGCAAAAAGTCAAAAAGATTATTAAAACCCCTTGACAAATCCTTCTTTTTGTGTTATAATATAACCATAAGGAGATGATGATATGTACAACGGCACATACAACAAAGCGGTTTCTTGGAACTCAGAAATTGACAACTTAATATCAACCAAACTTTCAAATCGGTACATAATCACTTGTGGTCATCACGCTCGGCAACGGATAGCTGAAAACGGTTTGTCTCCAAAAGTCTACAAAGCTTCTCTATATGGTGAGGTTGTTGAGGTTGAGTTTGTAGACGGCGCTGTACACAAAATCATAACTCGGTTGCCACACAGGACATTACCATACGATATATGTAGTGCTGTGATGTTTGATGGCGATATAGCTTTTGTTAAAACTGTGTGGTTGAACAGCAACACAGATAACCACAGCACTATTCGGAAAGAAAATTATCAACTTGTTGAGGTATAAAATGGTTAATAAATATTTAGTTGTTGGTATGCTTTTGCTCGTAGCTGTAGTTGCTTACATTGTTGGTAAACAGGCTAAGTGGTATCAAGAGATGGACAAGTGGGAATATCTTCTTGATGTGATGACAGAGGTAATCGATAAACTAACAGAGCAAGACGCCACATATTATGTCATTAAAGGTGTAATGTTGGCTTATGATGTTATTGT
>JAGHSJ010000237.1 GCA_018065935.1 Candidatus Kurthia equi | reverse complement strand
GTTTTTACATTTTTCTGATAAATCGAGAAAATCTCATACTTTTTCCCATAAAAAAAGCACCTAATTTAAAAGAACAACGGTTGTATAACTGTATTCTTATTCATTAAGTGCATAAAATAAGGTTTGTTATTTTTCGTTCGGTGTATCGTCAGAATCTTCTTCGTCTTTCCATTCCTTTACTTCATACTTATGCTCTTCAGGTTGGAATTTATTAAAGCGTTGTTTAAGAATATTCCATAGATGAGAAACCAACACTTTCAGAACAGCATAACCTGGAATCCCAAGAACAACTCCTGGTACGCCAAATAATGAACCAGCTGTTAAGAGCACAAAGATAATCGTAATTGGATGAACATGTAGTGATTTCCCCATCACTTGAGGCGAAATAAATTTACCTTCAATTAATTGTACAACTGTCCATACTATCGCCAATTTTAAAATCATAAATGGTGCAGTCACAATGGCTATAATTGCTGCTGGTGTGATCGCTATAATTGGCCCCAAATAAGGTACTACGGATGTAATCATCGCTAAAAATCCGAGTGGAATGGCATAATCTAAGCCAATAATTAGGAAACCAATCGTTACCATAACACCAATACAGAAAGATACGATTAATTGCCCTTGAATATAACTACTAATTTGGTGATCCGCATCTTTTAAAATATGTTGCGTATCTTTACGAGCTGCAGGTGGTACTAATTTTAAAAATGCTTTTGGCAATTTTTCGCCATCTTTTAATAAATAGAAAAGAATGAATGGTACGGTAACAATTGCTAAAACGATACCTGTTAATGTAGACACAAAGCCTGTAATACTTGAAGCCAAGCCAGTCCCTAAATTCCCAGCTACATCTTTCACCGTATTGACTAAATCATTACCAATCTGTGTAATGGCTTCATTTAAATCAATATCGTATTTGTCCAATGTAGACGTAAATCTTGAATCCTCCACAAAGTGTTGAATATTATTTACTAACTGCATAAAGTATTGTGGAAATTCACTAAATAGATTCATAAATTGGTCTTTTAAAAATGGGACAACCAATGTCACTAATAATGTGATTAACCCAATAACGATAAAATACAATAGGACGATGCCCCAAATTTTCGGGACCTTCCATTTCATTAAAAGTTTCAGTACAGGTCGCAGTAAATAAAATGCGATGACTGATAAAATAACTGGTAGTATAACTGTATGGAAGAATACGATGATGGGTGTGAATATAAATCCAACCCTTTGATATAAAAATAGAGCAATACCTATTAATATAATCGTGATAAGCCCGAACAGTAGGTTTTTTCCGCCTAAAAACCTGATAAATCTTGTGTTGAAAAAATCCTTTCGATTAGGCTCCATTAACATTCCCTCGCTTTTCTCTATATTTAACGTAAGTTTATGAAGAAATTACTTCGATCAAATTCATTGAAGGGTGTTAGTTACAATGAAACTCCCAACAACTCGTACAATAACTGTACATAAATGAAGGGAGTTCACGTTAGATGTTATCTACTATTATACACGTAAATGCTTAATCAAAAACCAAGAAGTCGTTTAATTCTTGTAAATTTTTCTCTAAATCAATCTCAATTACAGAGCCTGATTGTGGGTCTCTAGCGAAGTAATAACCGTCTTTTACTGGAATTGTTAATTTTTCAATTTCAACCCCACCACCCTTAACTGCGCCTAAAAGCATTTTCAGCTGTTGGTCCTTTGTTAAATCTGATTGTACATAGCCTTGAAGTGCACCTAATAATTTCGGGTAATTTTTCACATTCGCTGGTTTTAATAATTCCTTTTTCAATGCTTCGATTGTTTGCTGTTGACGTTCTACACGTCCAAAGTCGCCCTCTGCATCATAACGGAATCGAGCAAATCCAAGTAATTCTTTCCCATTTAATTTTTGAGTACCTTTTTTCAAACTAACGCCGATATTTTTAGACATATCATGTGGAACTGTTACTTCAACACCGTTTGGAGCTGCTACATCGACCAGTTTTTCAAAGTTTTTAAAATCGACGACTGCCACATGGTTCACTTCTAAATCAAACATTTGTTTAAGTGTTGATTTAAGTAGGTCAGCCCCACCTAAATAGTACGCTGTATTTAATTTATAGCGTTGGTAACCTGGAATATCTGCAAAAATATCACGCATAAATGATACCATTTTTACATCATTCGTCTCTTTATTCCAAGAAACGAACATCATCGTATCTGAGCGAGATTTCTCTTCACCGCGAGAATCGACACCGATTAATAGGATATTCTCAACATTCGGATTGGATTTTTCATCCCCCGCAAACTTCATTGTAGCTTTCTGTGGAGCATCTGCTTCTGCTAAGCTTACACCTGATTTATATTCAACATAGATATAACCTGCACCTATTATAATTGCAAGTAATAATAATGTGAAAAATACTCTGCCTTTTCTTAACTTTTTCTTTTTACGACCAGTTCTCTTTTGATCCATGTAAATTCTCCTTTCATGAGATCCAATAGTTCTCTATAATAGTAACATGATAACCATTATTTTTTTAGTAGTTATTGTAGTAAAATAATCATTTTTTTAACAATTTTAAGGGGGTCACAAAATGACACAAACAAATTTACAAAAAGCAACCTTTGCTGGCGGCTGTTTTTGGTGTATGGTCAAGCCTTTCATCGAGTGGGAAGGAATTGAATCCGTAAAATCTGGCTATATGGGTGGAACTGTTGAAAATCCTACATATGAACAAGTAAAAACAGGTGAAACGGGTCATACAGAGGTTGTTGAGATTACGTACAATCCTAACCTATTTTCTTACGACCAACTACTTGAATTGTATTGGCAACAAGTAGATCCTACAGATGATGAAGGCCAATTCCAAGACCGTGGCTCTAATTATCGTGCGGTCATTTTTTATCACAATGAGCAACAAAGAAAAGCTGCAGAGGATTCTAAAATGGCTTTAGCTTCTTCAAATAAATATAAAAAACCTGTAGTCACACCAATTTTACCAGCTCAAGTATTTTATTTAGCAGAAGATTACCATCAAGATTTTTATAAAAAGAACCCTAAAGAGTATAAGGAAGACCGCGCACAATCTGGGCGTGACGAATTCCTTCAACAGCATTGGGACTAGTCCACTATCATAGTGAACGTTTTATTGATTAAAAAGGTTCTTTTCCAATTTTACCCTTTTTAAATTTAAGACAAACTATATATTTTTAGAAAGGTTGGAGTGTCACTATGGATTTATTTTTTGTAATCCTACCGGTACTCCTCGTGTTTTTAACGGGCTTTATCGGACAACGTATTTTACATTTTGATATAAAAAATATCTCTACATTAACGCTTTATGTGATGTCACCCGTTCTTGCTTTTCGAACCTTTAATACAACCCCTTTAACAAAAGATTATATGTATATTTTACTATTTGCTGTATTACTATGCCTGCTACTATTCATCGTTTCTTATATCGTCACACGCATCATACACACAGACCGTTCAGAAACATCTGCAGTTATGCTAGGCGCTGTATTTATGAATAGTGGAAATTACGGTGCACCAGTGGCTTTATTTGCCTTCGGTAATGAAGGCTTTCATATTGCTGTCATCATCATGGTTATCCATTCCTTATTTATGAATACGTTAGGAATTTTCTTTGCTTCCATCGGAAGTGATGAATCACCAAGCTTAAAAGCTGCATTATCAAATGTCTATAAAATGCCGGTTCTATGGGGCGCTTTTGTCGGCTTAATTTTACAATTGCTTCATGTGCCCATTCATCAATCCATTATGAATGGCGTGGATTTAATCGCGGATGCCTCTATCCCTGTTGTTATGCTTATACTCGGGATGCAACTTGCCGTTATCTCAAGAAAAAAAGTCAATTATACCGCAATGAGTGCTACTACGCTTATTCGTATCGTCGGATCGCCACTAATCGCCGTAGCTATTTTAGCTTTTATGCCGCTACCTACTTTAGTAAAATCGGTACTGATTTTACAAGCAGCGATGCCTGCTGCCGCAAATACAACGATGCTAGCTTTACAGTTTAATACGAAGCCTGACCTCGTATCATTCACAACTCTTGTCACAACGATTTTAAGTGTTATCAGCATTCCGATTGTCTTGCATTTCTTAGGCGTGTAATATAATTCCAACAAGCCTCTACATCGACAATACATTATTTTCTCTTTTCCATGTTCATAACAAAAGGAAGGAATCGCATTAAAATTGCGATTCCTTCCTTTCTCATTCTCAGTAAATTGGCATATTTTGCCTTTTTCAATTTTATTTTGCCTTTTTCAATTTTAACCACTCTTTACTTATTGTCATTTACAGCAAGTATTTTATTTGTGTTCAGAGGTCTGTTTTTCAGTGGCTACAGTTGGTTCATTAAGCGGTTCTACATAGTAATGGATGACGAGTAAGATGCCCAAGAGTAATAATAAGGATGTCATAATGCCAATAATTTTTTCCAATTCAAATTCTCCTTCAAAAATCCCACATTAAACATTGCTCTTTCTCTCTCTCTACTAAGCATTATTTTATTAAATTATCGCATCAAAACCACTTTTAACACAATAACACATCATAAAAATACTACTTTTATCATTCTGATAAATTCTTTCCTCCATCCTTTGGTTCCTATCTATTTTAGTAAAATGAATGATTTAATTGTGTATCAACCTATCTTCCTAGTTGGTAGCCCTTTCGTCTATTGATTTTTCTTTTCTACTATAAAAATATGATACTCCATTTCCCATTAATATCTATTTATTTAGTTCCAAACAACCTACTTTTTAAAATAGGTTTTTTAATTCCTTTTAAGCGTTTATATATTGCATTTAAAGGAAATGTTACGTATAAGAACCACTCCATTATGTACATAGGAAAGATGCTACAGGAGAGGGCATTTAAGGGGAGGGATTTAGATGAACAACAAGTACAAACTACTCACGATGTTATGCGCACTTACTCTAGGATTTTCAATGCTATCCTTTAGTATCCTCGAGAGCCAAACTGTCTCCGCTGCCGGAAAATATAAAGTTACATCTGTTAGTAAATTTAAATTGGTCAAAAATCAAAAGAAAACAGTTTATATGTATTTGAAGCCTTCCGTTGCTTCACAAAAAGCTGGAAAACTACCTAAAAATTCAGGTGTTGTCACAACAGGCAAAAAGAAAAATGGTTTTTCACAAATTACGTATGCCTTTAAATTCGCCTATGTGAAAACAGCTGATTTACAATCGGTTCAAGCAAATACATCCAATAAAAAGTATGCGTGGGATATTTCAAAAAATATTTATTATAAAGTCCCAAACTACAGTGGACCAGATGCCAAATCTGTCTATACAGGAAAATTCCATAAAACATATTCCACATCTCCATCGCTCATAAACTTTTGGTTATACAATATGGGGCCAATGCCTGTAACTACGAGAGAATACGATACGAAAAATGGACTCTATGAAGGACTATCTGAAGAAGGCGAATTAGTTCTTGCCTTAAAATATCCAATTAAAAAGAATAGTACATGGTCAACTTATGGTGTAAAAAATCGCATCGTTTCCACAAATATGACTGTACAAACACCCGCTGGGAAATTTAAAAATGTCGTGAAAGTAAATCGTGGAGGCACATTACTCTACTATGCACCAAATAAAGGATTAATTAAAATTTCCTCTAAATATGGTAAGAAATATCAAACAGATTTTATTATTGCTAAATAATCGCCAAAAAAGATTGTCATCTACTCATTTAGGTGGCAATTTTTTTGTGGTCATTTACGGCAATGAGCCGTTATTTTGCCCCGTTCTAAATTTATAAATTCCCTTGAAGCATAGAATGGTTGCTGGCTTAGAAAAAGGAAAATTTTGAATAAAAAAGATAATTTCGGTACTATATGGCATACTATGTATAATGACACTTGAAAGGGGAAATGAATCGATGTGGATCACTACAAATGACGCCAACAATCAATTAAAACGAAATGAGGAAAACGCTAACTAAGCCCCATCCTATTAACTTGGGGATGCTTAGATTATTTTCCAAAGGAGAAACACATATGCAAAATCAAATAAAATCTTTTTGTGAAAACTATCAATTATTCATAGACGATACCATTCAACAAGTCCAGCTACGCCACCGCTTCTCATTAGTTGAGGCATTTGGTATACAAGAAGGCATGCAGGTTGTTGAAATTGGCTGCGGACAAGGAGATACAACCGTTGCATTAGCAGACCTTGTCGGTGCTAGTGGACAGGTCATCGCACTCGATATCGCTCCAGATGATTATGGTGCGCCTCTAACACTTGCACAAGCACACGCCAAAATACTGGACTCTCCATTAGGCTCGCGTATTTCCTTCCATTTGGAGACGGATTTTTTAAAAATGAAACTTCCAGAAAATCTGGATGTCGTTGTGTTGTCCCATAGCTCTTGGTATTTTAAATCGCAGGAGCAGCTACTTGCCTATTTTCACCGCGTCAAACAAGTCGGTGCAAAGCTCTGTTTTGCAGAATGGGATATGGCCTATACGAATTTAGAACAACGTAGCCACTTTTGTGCGGCTTCTATTCTAGCCCTTTATTCTGCCTTTGTTGAAAATGATGGCAATATTCAAAATATGTGGAGTAAAGACCAAATTGTCGCCCTAGCTCAAACGGTAGGTTTTAAATTAGAGAAGTCGGAGATTGTTGTAGCAGATTATTTACAGGATGGCGCATGGGAAAGAGATTACGCCAATTCCATTGTGAATCAATTTGTAGAAGCCCCACCCGCCATTCAAACATTGATAAAAACCTATGCAGAAGTTATGAATGTCGCTGAAAATGTCGCTTCTCTTCATAGTTTTGTTCATGTATTTGAGTAAATAATTCGTTGGAATAAAGCATTTTTCCAAAACGAAAGATGCCTAGTACTGTCTTTGTCACTGAACTAGAAACGAGGATGGGACAAAATAATAATTGGTATGGCAAGGAAATCGTCAAAGTCGATAGATGGTTTCCATCTAGTCAAATCTGTTCTGAATGTGGCAATCGTGACAGTAAAAAAGGATTGCACATTCGGACTTGGACGTGCCCTCATTGCCATGCGAATCTCGATAGAGATATAAATGCAAGCAGAAACATTT
>JAGHSJ010000270.1 GCA_018065935.1 Candidatus Kurthia equi | reverse complement strand
AATTTCAAACTGACCTAAGCAATCTATAAAGTTGTTATCACGATCTACACGAGTTGGGTCCTCTCTGAACTTTTCAATCACAATTTTTGCTAATTCTGATATTACGGATTCAGATGCGTAATCCTTTATACTCCAATAGTCTTCTACAGGATTACCGTGATCATCCTCTGTTGTTTCGTAAGCCCGTAATCAAATAACGCATATAAAACGTCAGGCACCTCCGGTACGATAAACCTATCATTCAAAGGAGGTGCCATTCTTATGCCCACAAACAAATTAACCATTGTTCCCGTCAAACTCGATCCTCTTCCAACTGAAACTTCTTCGTTTCATTCTTCTCAATACACTGCTGCACCAGGTTGTATCATTAAAACCGCTATAGCTGAAATAGCTTTCTTCAATGGCGTAGATGAACGCATCATCCAAACTATTATGAAGGAGCTGAAAAGTCGATGAAGCATGATTTTACGAGCGTGCAAAACATCTATATTATTTGCGGGAAGACTGATATGCGCAAAGGCATCGATGGTCTCGCAACGCTCATTCAAGATTCTTTCGAATTAGATCCGTATAGTGATTCTATTTTTCTCTTTTCAGGATGGAGTAAGGACCGCTATAAATGTTTGTATTTCGATGGAGATGGCTTCGCCATGCTTTATAAACGGTTAGATAATGGCAAGCTTCAATGGCCAAAAGATGAAAATGAGGTGCGAAGCCTTTCACAACAGGAGTTGCGCTGGTTATTAGAAGGATTATCCTTACAACAACCGAAGGCCATTGCAAAATCTGCAAAAGGTGTCTTTTAACTACATTGTTCATAGTGGTATAATTACCCATATATATAATTGAACGGAATGTGGTGAACGATTTGATGCCTGTTAATCAAAAGCAAGAAGAACAAAATGAACGTATTATTCGATTACTTGAGCAACAACTGGCTCAGTCAAATCGACAAATAGAAGCGTTAACAGAGCAAGTTCGCCAATTAACAAAAGCTTTATATGGCTCTAAATCTGAGAAATCGAAGTATCAGGCGCCTGATGGACAAGGTTCTTTATTTGAAGACGATCCGTCTTTTAACGAACCTGAGCAGACAGAAGAACAAAGCACCGAAACAGTTAGTTATACGGTTACTCGTAAAAAGACAAATAAAAAACGAAATGATTCATTTCGTGAGGATATAGAAATTGAAGAAATTCATCATCACCCAGCCAACTTAGCTTGTGACTGTTGTCGTGGGGAAATGGTAGAGTTCAGTTCAACGTTGATACGTGAAGAGGCGAAATTCATTCCAGCTTCCTTGAAGCGTGTGCAACATTTCGAACATGTGTATGAGTGCAAAACGTGCAAAAAAGATGCCTTACAAAAAGCTCAAATTAAGCGTGGTAAAGCACCACAAGGTGCTATCCAAAGAAGCATTGCCGGCCCTACTGTTTTGGCAAAGCTTATCTACGATAAGTTTATCCAGTACTTACCTCTTTACCGTCAGGTAAATGAATGGGAACGCCATGGCCTACATACAAACGATAAAAATCTATCTAATTGGGTAATACGTGTGGCAGAAGATTGGCTTCAACCGCTATATGATTTGATGAAGCAACTATTAACGGCAAAATCTGTGCTGCATATAGATGAAACCTATGCACAAATAATCAAGCGTTCAGATGGAAAGCCAGCTCAATCAAACGCTTATAACTGGGTATGTCGCAGTGTACAAAATGAAGGTCCCATTATCGTTCTGTTTAAGAGCGCTCTTTCTCGAGGGCGAGCTATATTAGAAGAGTTAATTAAGGGATTCAAAGGTACTGTAATCTGTGATGGTTATTCAGCTTATGGTCAATTACCTAATGTTCAATTCGCCAACTGTTGGGCGCATGTACGCCGTTATTGGTTAAAAGCCGATAGTAAGAATGGACAAATCGGCGTGCAGTATTGCGATCAGTTGTTTCATATCGAGCGTAAAATCAAACATCTTTCACCAGAAGCGCGCGTGCAAGTTCGTCAGGAAGAGTCAAAGCCGATTATCGAGAAGTTTTTCGACTGGATTGATCGCTCGCCGTTCTTCGGTAAAAACGCCATTGGGAAAGCAGCTGAATATACATTAAAACGTTCATCAGAGTTGAAGATTTTTCTTGAAGATGGGAACGTCGCTATTGATAACAACCCTGCTGAAAATGCGATTCGTCCAAATGTCATTGGTCGCAAAAATTGGCTCTTCTCTGTGAGTGAAGCAGGTGCTAAAGCGAATGCCATTTGTTTGAGTTTGGCAGAAACGGCTAAAGCGAACGGAATTGATTTCTATCAGTATTTGGTGAAGCTGATGACGGAATTACCTAATGTACCGTTTCATCAACAACCTGAGATTTTACATAATTACATGCCTTGGTCAGAAAATATTCAAGCCACATGTGCAAAATAGCCAACTAGTCGAAAAAAATTTCAGCTAGCTGGCTATTCGTAGTGCGTACCGTAAAGGTGCGCTATTTTTTATATTTCGGGCTTACCCTAATTTAAATGTTCAGAAGTAAAGAATTTTATTTATCCTAGCCTCTGTCCGACTTAGAAAGCTTATAAATAGCTGATTTTACGTATTCGTCACTTTTTTCTGAATTACGTTTTCTACAAGTGTATAGCAT
>JAGHSJ010000243.1 GCA_018065935.1 Candidatus Kurthia equi | reverse complement strand
ATTACATAGTGTATGGTATTATTTATTAGCAATACATTAAACTTTAGGAGTGATTTTTTGAAAAAATATGGTTATTTACTAAGTACATTTGTGCTCACATCATCTCTCATTCTTACATCTCCAATGAATGTTCAGGCTGTTGAGAATCAGACCTTCCTTTCAGGGCAAACGAAAGATACATCACTATCTGAAAACTACGAAAAAAATAAATTGATTGTTCAAACTTCTTCTAATTTATCAGCCAATCAATTAAAAAAATTGGGAGCTACAGTTAGTCATCACATTTCGGCATTAAATTATACAGTTTTACAATTTAAAACTGAAAAAGCTTGGAAAATGGCTGTCAAAACACTTTCAACGACTAAAGGCGTGAAAAAAATCTCATTGAGCCCTATTTATAAAAAATTAGGAGTTGCTGATCCGAAAGCAAGTCAGCAATACATGCATTCACTATTAAAATCAGCAAATGCACAAAACCTAATTGGGAAAAATAAAGTAAAGGTAGCCATTATCGATGGTGGTATTGATATCGCCCATCCAGACGTAAAATCTCAAATAATTCAGTCAAAAAATATGGTTAATCCTCTACATACTTCCGTGAGCAGTTCTCATGGTACACATGTTGCTGGCATCGTCGCTGCTACTAAGAATAATGGCATTGGTGGCTATGGGATAAACCCTTCTGCTCAACTACTTGGTTACGATGTATTTGATGGACAAGATGGTGCATATGATTACATCATAGCGAAAACGATTGTACAAGCGGCAAAGGATGGCGCGAAAGTCATTAATATGAGTTTAGGCTCTGCCTATTCTTCCGATATTATGGCCGATGCAATTAAGTATGCAAATAATAAAGGAGTAACAATTGTTGCCGCGGCTGGGAATGAAGGAAACGCTATAAAACAATATCCAGCTAGCTATGAGGGTGTCATTAGTGTCGGTTCCGTAAATTCTAAAAGCACATTAAGCAGTTACTCAAGCTATGGTATCTCTACGGATATCGTAGCACCAGGTGAAGAGATTTATTCAAGTAGCTTTCAAAAAAGAGGCTCCTCATTTGAAAATATGAGTGGCACTTCAATGGCCTCTCCCGTTGTAGCTGCAGTTGTCTCATTAATACTTTCTAAAAATTCTAAATTAACACCTAACCAAGTTGAATATATTTTAGAACATTCTGCTACTGATTTAGGAGCAAAAGGATTTGACGTAAAATACGGAAATGGCTTAGTAAATCCCGTAGCAGCTCTAAAATTTGATACAAAAAAAATTCCTTCTCTTTCGACAAAAAAATGGACGGATGAACAAATTTTAAATGATGCGGATGATGCAAAGTTCAATCAAGATATTCAAGGGACACTTCAAGTTCCATTTGAAGAAAAATGGGTACGCATCCCCGTAATGAAAGGTCAAAAAATTCAGCTAGCCGCAATCGGTGACCAATTCGCTGACTTAAAATTAGCGGTCAACTTTTATAATTCATCGACAAGCCAAAAAACAACGTATAATCAAGCCTACGAAAATGAATTAGAAGCGAAATATTTTGAAGCTCCATTTGATGGCACAATGACTGTAGGAATTTCAGATGTGAATGGTCTTGTAAGTAAACAACCCTTTACATTACAAATTCAAACGGGTGAATTCCCTGATGATGAATCCAGTCGTGAGGAAATAGCTGAAATTGATTCACTTACGAGTGAGATTACAGACCAATATATGCAACCAATGGAAGCTGGAGATGAAGATGTCCTACATTTTAAAGCGACGAAAAATGAATTAGTACAAGTTGATATCTCTGGGATTCCAGGTGTAAAAACAGCGATTCAAATTTATGATAAGAAAAACTTCCTTCCTGATGAATATACTGAAGCTCTCGAGAAAGAAGAAGAATTTGGTCCAATCGCCGAATTCAATAACACACAACAAAATTCAACAAGCACAGTTTCTTTTGAAACGAAAAAAGATGAGGACTATTATATTGTTTTGAATAACAAGCCTGTTCCAGAGTTAACATTTGAACTATTAATTCAAATGTTAGTGTCAGGCAATGACATTGACTTATTAGAACCGACACCTGAACCATCTTTATTCCCTTATACCCTGTTACTACAAAGTAAAGATATTCCTGCTGATGAAGATCAATTAGGTACAGGAGCAATTGAAGTGAAAGAAGGAGAAGATGAAATTTTTTACGAAAATACACAACAACAATTTGAAGCGCTCGGGCGCCCATTAGATTTAACTAAACAAACAGCTGCCTATATTAACGGATCCAATGATGTGGATGGCTACTATTTTACAACGACACAGTCTGCTATTTATGATTTAGGTATTACCACATTTAATAAAGCAACGATTCCATACACTTATTTATATGAGGTCAATACGATTATGAATGAAAATAATGAGCCGGAAATTTCAGTCGACTATGTCAGCGATAATTATAATCAAGCAAATGCAGATGGTAGTTCATTAATGATGGGGCTTAAAGCAAATACAACCTATCTTTTAGAAGTAACGAATGGGATGCATAATCTTATTCCGTTTGATGGTTATACACTTGAACCTAAGCTTCTTAAACAGCAAACAGAAGATAAGCATGAAGCAAATAATACAGTAGAGAATGCTACCAACTTCCCTAGTAGTAATAAAGTTGAAGGAAATATTGCCACTTTTAATGATATTGACTACTACTATTTTAATGCGAAAAACACTGGGATTTACAGTGTGGACTATCAACTAAAAAAATTAACGGCTACTAATAAAAAGTCATTACCAGAAAAATTAAGAAATCGCTATCTATCTGAATTAGCTATTGTACAAGATAAAAATAATAATAAACGCCTTGATTCAAATGAATATGACTCCCTATTCAACTTCAGTGATGTGGGTGATGATTTATCGATTCATGGGTCATTTGAAATGAAGAAAGGGGAAAATTATTTTATCTCTGTCACACCTTATTTATATGAATATTTTACTTTCTCTGCCCTACCTTATGAGTTACGTTTAAAACAAGCTGCTTTGGTAGACGAGGACCGTAAAAATAAAGTAACAAAGAATACACCTTCAAAACCAATAGCCTTTATTAAAAAATCATCGAAATCATTTGAAAAAGAAGCCTATATGAATAGTGGTTATACTAATGGTGATGTGGATTGGTTCGTATATAATAGCGACTCTAAACATAAGATCACTGTCAATCTAGCCACACCGCGCGATTTAGATGGGGTTCTTGAGATTTATAAAAATGGCAAACGTATTGCCAAAGCTGATTACTATGGTGATGGTGATAGCGAAAAATTAGTATTAAACGCATCAAAAGGCAAATACTATATTAAAGTTACAGACCGTTTAAAACGTGCCTCTGTTGAGAGTTATAAATTAACGATTAAGAAATAGCTCAACTATATAGGTTCTACGTCAAATCTTGGGGTGGAGTGATTTGGATTTTCAAATCACTCCACTTTTTCTATGGCTCTTTGTCAAATGACGTTGGTGAAGATATTCAACTGAATAAAAGAGTCGACTAATTTGAGCGAGTTGAGTTTCATTTATGAAACTTAGCTCGCTCTTTTAAGTTTAAAGTGAATGAAAATACG
>JAGHSJ010000085.1 GCA_018065935.1 Candidatus Kurthia equi | reverse complement strand
ATGAAAACGTTTCTAACTTTTGGAGGTCACTTCAACCCTCGTTTGCGAACTTTATTTTGCTTAACGTTGTAAATTTGCATTTATCTTAACTTCGATGTGAGAACTATTGAAACATCAACGGTTCTCACATCATTTACATGTATTCAATGTAGATGTTGAAATACAAAGGTCTAATCACTTTTTGTTGTTTTATTAAAGTAGTGCCACGAATTTAATTGCTTCAAAATTTATCGTAGACCATGCCACGTAATTTTAATAATTCATCCTTGAGACGTTTATTTTCTTCTTCAAGTTTTTTAATGCGGTTATTTTTGGCTGCGATAAGTGAATCTTTACTTGCGTCTGTCATATTACGTTTTATTGCTTTCGGTGTATTAAACCCTTCTTGTTGCTTCCGTATTCCTTCTATTCGATTTCTTATTTCTTGATTGTTATAAAGAAATGCCTTAGATACACCTGATTCCATGGCAACTTGATTAAAGTTAATTTTAGCTTTCGTTTTGATCAAATGTTGTATAGCCTTGTCTACCTTTTGAGTAGCCTCCTGGCTTTTCATCTGGGCATGTTTTTTAACACCTTCGGTATTTCTAATATGCTTACTTTTCATGAGCGCGTTCCTTTCCAATATATTCGCGACCTTTTTTCCCAGCTAAATGATGCGTTGTACCGTCCTTCAAAGTTTCTAGAATGGGCTCTAGACGATTTAGAGTGGATTGATTCTTATCTATCCAAACTTGACGACCTAAAGACATTCCCCGCTCAATTACACTTTTAACTTCTTTAATTTCCATTTCAAATTTTTGTATGAATTCTGGTGTAGTGCAGAAATTACGACAGGATAAACATGGGTTCGCTTGAGTTGGGCATGGCTGCTTAATAGGTTTCATACAATAGCCAAGCTCCATCTTAACCGCATCCAAATTATGGCGTATATATTCCCATTCAATAATGTCTTCATTTGCAATATCCGTAAGTTCAATCTTAACTGGTCGTCTATTTTCAATGTCAATTCGGAAAACACCTTGTTTTGTAGCTTCTTCCCAAGATTTACGCATTGTAGTATCAAGGATTTTTGCATATTGTAATGTCATTTCAGGAGAGGCGTGAGCCATCCATTTTTGAACATGTAATATGTTCATTCCGTTATTAAGAAGCTCTACACCCTTTGTATGCCGAAAGGCATGATTCTTAATAAAAAAGGGATTCCCTAAATCGTCAACTATGCTTTGTTCTTCAGAAAAGCGTTTCAAACTTCTATGAATGTCGTAATAATTATAGGGCCTACCTCTTCGAACACCATTAAGCTGTACAAATAAATAGTTTTTAGGATTATTAATAGTATCACTTTGCTCTTTAATCACTTTTATTGCAGCTTCAACTATTCCTGCCACTTCTTTTGTAATTGGCACACGATGATTCATTACTTGCGTTTTTTTTATATCACCACATAAGTACCATCCTTGTGATGTTTGTTCTAAACAATTGTCGTAACGTAGATTAAGAATATCAGAAATTCTCCAACCAGTAGCTCGAAGTAATACAATAATTGGTATATATTTTGATGGTTTTAAGAACTCTAATTTTTCTTCAATTTGTTGAAGAACGCCTTCAGGAATGTATTTGATATCATATTCCGATTTTTTTATCGGTCTAGGAATATCTTCTTTAAACAACAAGAGGTTCACGGGCAAAGCAGGTGCTTCATCGCATTGCAGTTTTTCAATTGTTTCCAAGAACACATTTAGGACAATTAAATAACTTCTCTTTGACGGTATTTTGTCATGAAACTTCTTATTATGAAATATTAGATAATCTTCGATATCTCTCCGTGTTAAGGCATTTAAATCCCCCCAAGAAGGATTTTTATCATGTATAAATGTCAAAAATAATTTTAATATTCTAAGGTCAAGAGTACATTGACCAAGCGATAAATGACTGACCCTAAATCTTAAATATCTTTTTGATAAAGGACGAAAGGGAATGGGGATATCCTCGAAATTCAGGATATGTCTTGAGTCGTGATCAGGAAATCTTGCACCAGGAATATTTCTAACATCCCAAATATCTTTTTCAAATTCATCTCTTGTATCATAGAAGTCTTTATAAAACAAAAATAAACGATTTAATAGATTTTCGTAATTCGAAAGTTTCCTCCTTCCATAAATTCGTATGCTCAAACCTAATTCACTTAGATGAGATCTTAATTGCATCAATGCTTTGTATATGTCTAAATCTGCAAAACTGTTAATATGGGGATAAAATTTCTTGAGAAATTTCGAAAGGTGTTTAAAAGAGCTGGCATAATTATGTATTGCTGAATACAATTGCAGATCATCTTTTTGAATACGAGTAAGAATAAAAAATTTAACTTCATTTTTAAGTTTAGATGGAAACACTGAAAAATTCATTTTACGATGAGTTTTTCCCCATTCCGATTTTCTAAAGTCATTAAAAGCCGCATCATCGGCTTCCCAAATATCATTTTCAAAGTACCCAGAGATTTTTTTGGTTATTTCACTAACTTTATTTTCTGGGAGTAGGTATCCAACAGATAAATTCATTCGTTATTCTCCTTACTATCTTTATTGATTTTCATTCTCTCTTGAGCATTTTCCCAATCTTTTCGAATGTCTTCATCCGAAGGATGGATATACATCTGCATTGTTGTTTGAATATGAGCATGACCGGCCCTATTCATTAAATGTTCATCACGCCAACCAGCCTTTCTTAGTTCTGTTAATGATGTGTGGCGTAACATATGCGGAGTGAAATAAATTCCTGTTTTATCACGCAGACGCTGAACCAGCGCTACTACATCGGTATATTCCAACGGCTGACCTTTGTTTTTCCCCGACAACTTAATAAAAACGTGATTTGTATCTACTTCATCGGTATGAAATTCGGCAATAAATTCAAAGTACATATTAATTAGATCCTCGGAGACATCAATACTTCGGGGACTACATACAGTTTTAATTTCGGCCAGATTGGATAATTCGCCCCGATCACGTATATGAATTTTTCTTGCATCAACCTCAAAGTCCTCAAGCCATAGAGTAAGAGATTCGCCAATACGCATAGAACTTTCCCAAAGGAGCTGAATTAAAAATAGATCCCGAATATTTGAACAAGCACTCATAATTATTGAAATTTGATTTTTTGATAGCGTTTTTGGCTGCTGTTTTGGCACTTTTAATTTCAGAATATGGGAGGTAAAGAATTTATCTTTGTTTATATGGTGCAGAAAACTTTTAAACCCCTTACGGGATCCAGATACCTGTTTCTTTAAACGTTCTGTTAACTGAATACTATAATCCCCATGCCTCATTAGGTAATCATAAAAGCCGAGAACAGTATTGATGATGATGTTTACTGTCTTTGCTTTTCTAATTGGCTGATTAGGAAAGATAGGAGACACCTTTACATCTTGATGCGGGTTTTGTAGCCACCGTATAAAATCCGCCATATCATCTATTCCAATATCACAATAATCCTTGTTTATTTGTTCTAAGAATTCAAAGTACAGTTTTAGATGATACGAGAATGACCGTAAGGTATTACGTGAAGCTCCACTATTATCCTTAAACTTTAAATAATGTAAAACTGGTTGCACCGGCTCATTGCTGTTATCCAGTAACATGTACCGAGTCTTTCCTTCTTTTGTAGAAAGGGTAATTACTCTCATAAATTCCTCCTGTTGAAATGCTTTTTTTATTCATTTTAGAAAACTCTCTATCCTTTAATTTTAGATAATCTCCTCCCTTTCTTTATTTACTATAAAT
>JAGHSJ010000071.1 GCA_018065935.1 Candidatus Kurthia equi | reverse complement strand
CCCGCTATCGTGCTTTTCATGGACAAGTGGTCGGTATGCTGAACCCTAGAGATGTGGATGTGGAACAGTTGCTGCAAAGGGCATTCGCATCTTAATTTGACTTTCACGCGTTCCCTGACGTGGCAATGCTGTTGCTCTCCTGAAAAAGGAGAAGGACGATTTTTAAATTTGTAGAGCATCATTTAAATCCGTGTATCCTCGGAAATGAGGAATATATTCCGCAATGGAAGGTAAGCATTTATAGGCCTGTTTCTGAATTGATCTCTCCCTAGCCCTCTTCTACAAGGAGAGGAGGAACTTTCCATTTATAATTTCTTTCTCAGTCCTGATTTAAAAATGAAATGTTCCCTCAGAGGGAGGGTATTTATAAGCTTGGGTTTAATGAGCCTTTGTCTTAAAGAATCAAAATATATTTTGAGATTCTTCATCTCTTCATAGGAGAGAGAATATTAAGTTAGAAAATCAAGGATTGAATTAGTAATGAAGTTTTCTCTCTGTGAGAGTTGAGCAGTCTTGCTATGCAAGGGAGAGGATTTTTAATTAACCTGAGTTCGATCTAAAAAAGAGTAGAAAAAAAGCCTTAGTATTTGTAACGTATTGGTTCTCAAGACAAAACATTAAAACACAAGGCTTTCTATGGATCATATTACCGAATTATTTTGTATTTTGGATGATTTTTGCAAAATCTTTGATGAATCCTTAGAGAAATCTCTTATTGCCCACCAAAATCAGCAAACTCAAAAATCTGCTTTGAGCCTTTCTGAAGTCATGACAATCGTCATTCTTTTTCATCAATCGGGCTTCCGTTTCTTTAAATATTTTTATTGCCAAATGATCATTCCTTTTTGGAAATCAGCCTTTCCAAAACTTCTGAGCTACAACCGCTTTATTGAAATCATGCCTCGGTGTTTGCAAGCTTTGAGCAGTTTCTTCCATCAAGTAAAAGGTAAAGACACTGGTATTAGTATTATTGATTCTACTAAATTAGTGGTTTGTCATAATCTTAGAATTAAAAGACATCGTGTTTTCAAAGATTTAGCAAATCGTGAAAAAAGTAGTACAGGATGGTTCTATGGGTTTAAATTACATCTTGTTATCAATAATTTAGGTGAAATCATAAATCTGAAAGTGACTTCAGGAAATGTCCATGATGTCTCCGTTCTTGAGGCAATTACCTTAGAATTGAAAGGTGTGTTATTAGGTGATAAAGGCTATTTGAGTAAAGCTAAGACAGAAATTTTAGCTGCTAGAGGACTAAAATTATTGACTCCTGTTCGTAAATCGATGAAGAATGCCAAACCAAAAACACAGCAAGAAAAAGAGTTATTATCAAGGCGTGGTTTGATTGAAACAGTGAATGATCAGTTGAAGAATTTACATCAGATAGAACACACACGTCATAGATCGATCAATAATTTTATGGTGAATGTTATGGCGGGTGTAGTGGCTTACTGTTTAAATCCCCATAAGCCAACCTTTAAAAATTTGTTAAATGGCTGAGGAATCCCTTCGAACTCAGGTTAGATAGAAATTAATTGGAGAAAAGCCATGTTAAGAAAAATTATTCTAGCCACAAGTATAGTCTCTTCTTTAGCGTTGGTGGGCTGTAACACATCCATGCCAAATCCATCTACCGATCGAAATTTAGCTCAATTGCAAAATAGAAATTGGGTCTTAACGGAAATCAATCAAGTCGTTTATAAAGCTGACCCGGCCCAGTCTGCTGTTCCCACCATAAAGTTTGATAGCAGTGAAGTAAGCGGCACCGATGGCTGCAACCAATTCATGGGCGGTTATGCCGTTATGGGAACTCAGATTAAATTTGCAAATCTAAAAGCAGTAGAAAATAACGTGTGTTCAACTACGACCGATTTGCCTCAAAAGTTTTCCCAGGCATTAAGTCAGGTGGTTAGTTATGACGCTAGCAGAACGGAATTAAAGTTACTCGATAGCAATAATAGAGCAGTGGTCAAGTTTAAAAATCATAGATAGATATAAATTAGCCCTCATTTGAGGGCGTTTTATTTATTAAAGAGGGATTTTTTATTTATTAAAATAGTTTTAGCTAAGCAATAAAGCATCAATAACAAGTCTGAATATTTGGATTAACCATTTATCCTTTTCAGGATCACAATAAAAAAATACTGAATAATTTTTTCATTGGGCATATATTTTTTT
>JAGHSJ010000358.1 GCA_018065935.1 Candidatus Kurthia equi | reverse complement strand
ACCTAATATTTTTATTAGGATATGCTAAATATATTGTTAATTGGGTGAAACGGTACAAAAAAATATTCAATTAACCAAACATTTTGTGAATTTTTATTGAATTTAGATAATTTTTTGTTATCTATTTTATCATAATTTTAAAAAAATGGTGCGCTGTTGAGTTACGGTACACCATTATGAGCACTTAGCACTTCATGCTCCTCGTTGGAGTCTATATCTTCGCTCCAAATATATTTGCAATAGCATAAAGTGGTAATATACTTACTTGTCGTACCACATTATTTTCATAAGTATCTACATAATTCAGATGACCAAAGTTTTCCAGAGAACAACGAATAGCAGAAGACTTACCAACTTGTCTTGCCCCGCGAAGGAGTAATGGCTTACGATTAGATTGCTTGGCCCAATGGGTAAGATAGGTGTCAATTAAACGAGTTACGTACATTTTCCAAATATATATTATTTAAAAATCAGACGATTTCCATGGATATAATTTTATATATTTAGACAAAATCCAAATCAATAATCATACATATATCGTTCTGAAATCGGTTGCAAAGGTACTGCTTTTTTTTGAAACATGCAAATTTATTGACAATTTTGGCATGATTTTGTGACGAATAGCCTATTATTTCGGGCGTATAGGTCATTTCTATTTTATCTGTGCAGGATTCACTATATTACCATTTGTATCATAAAACACCCAAATATCGGAATGTAAAGGTTGTGCTTTGAACAAATGTTCTGACACCATTACAACATAATAGTATATTGCAGGAATTATGGCTTTTCCGTGGGCATTCATTATACCCTCTCTTTGATTGATGTAATATTTGACAAATTCCTTAGAGGTAACCTCCTCTTCGTATGCTCCACTTGGCAAAGATACAACATCGGTTCCTGTACATATAAAAGGATTAATGATTCTGAACGAGTAATCCATGGAACTCATGACTCCATTGTTTATTACCAGATATACACCATCTTCATCTTGAATCTCATCATAAGTAGCAGGTATTAAGATTTGTCCATACAGGTCCATTATACCATATTTCCCTTCGTGTTGATATATACGTTGATGAACTTTGTTTGGATTCCAGATTCGATCATATTGTGGTTGCAGAATCCACTCTCCACTTCGATTTATAAGACCGCAGAGGTCACTCTCATTAGTCATAACGCATAAACTATCATGGAAAGCAAATCCAATATTATAGATTGCGTTTCGTGAAACGGGGAACTGGCATGGAATTATCCATTCTCCTTGTGGATTGATAAAACCAACTTTATCATCAACTACAACGGCACCCAAACCATCTGAAAAGTTCCATGCATGTTTATATGTTCCTTTGATAACTAACTCACCCGTATTTATATTAAGATAGCCACGTTTATTCTTCATATCTGAATAAACAACTAACGAATCACCTAAAGAGCAGCGAGAAGAGAACCAATCAAATTTTTCAGATATGGGTTTATTGGTTATTCGGTTGTATGTCCGGAGATATAATTTATCATAACCTTTTTGAAATTGTTTAATTATGATTTGTTCATTTGAATATTCATCATAGACATGTTCCCATTTCTCGTAGTCATCTTTTTCTGCTCGATAAATAGCATACGAAGTGAATACAGTAGCAGCAAGTGCCAATAACGATAGTGCACAAATGCAAATAATTCTCCAAGTTGGATTTAATTGTTTTTTCGTCATAGTTGTAAAATTTATATTGCTAACATTCTAAGTGCCAATTTAATAGCCACGATCCATCTTCTTTAAGGATTCCGACAAGCCATGTGTCACTGCCCACATCAAAGCCATCCTCGTCACCATGACTTCCCTCTTTGATACAGTCTCGCAATTCAACAAATAAATTGCCCGTTTTGCTAGACTTTAACACTCCCACTCGGAAAAAGGTAATTGGCATTTTCTGGCGGCAACTTCGTTCCAGTTCCCCTACCTGACGCAAATTAAGCCATTCCGGTTGAAAAGCTACTTGAACATGTAAATTCACATGGTTAACATTTTCTTGCTCTTCTTTGCACGCAGCAATTACTATTTTGGGGACTAA
>JAGHSJ010000178.1 GCA_018065935.1 Candidatus Kurthia equi | reverse complement strand
GGTAACATATAACATATAAACAAATAATCTGTTTATTAACAATATAATAGTGGGGGTATTCAGATGAATCAGCAATTATTCAATGATCACATCACTTCATTCGATTCTTCTTTAAAGTTTGTAGAAAATGAGATTAATGAAATTTCAAAGCAAGTTAGTCATTCAGAGGATATTATTTTTGCTACATCAGGAAAAATGGATGGGTACTATTGGTTAATCGCTTGTACAAAAGAAAATTTAATTATGATAAAGAGTGATTTATTGCAGAAAATGAAAAATTATACGATTCCTTATCATTCCATTGTTCGTGTAACCAAAAAAAGTGGCGTTGCCTTTTCAAAAATTGAAATATTAACAGCTGCAACAAAGAGAGCCCTTTTTGCTTTTGAATTTATGACACATAAAGACGTGGACACTTTACGCATGATAATAAAAGAACATCAAAACAATCAAGCAATTTTAAAAATGCATGATAATACTTTGCCCTATCCACAAAAAAACGAAAAAACATTTCATTTTCATGTAGTTGGTGTGACTGGAAAAAATAATGTGGGTGATTCTATTCAAACAATTTTACAAAATAGTGGTAAGAAGTATTTTCGCAAACATAATTTAATGAAGTATGATGGACTTTCTGTACAAGAAATTAAAAGCTTTGGAGATGGTGTCTATGAGTTTTCCGAACTCTATTTAGATGGCTCCGAAATTCTATTTATTGAAGATCCTAATAAAAAATCCGATCCATATGCTCTACTCGTTTATATTAAATTTTCTAAACAGGATTCCCCTATACATATTGGTTCTGTTCCTTCAAGCGAAACAAAATCTGTTCATAAAATTCTTACGAAAAGTAAACATTACGCTATTGAAGGGCATTACGTAGGAGGAAATACGAAGATGGTAGACTATAGTACCGACGATAGTCCATCTGTCGTCACTGTCGCCCCTCTTGATTTAGGGGTAGAAATTACACTTACATATAAAAAATAAAAATCTAGAATAAGCAGTCCTTGAAAAACCTCGAATATTCCACACACAATGTGGTTTTATTCGAGGTTTTCAAACTGAAAAGCAAATATACGCTCATTACTAGAATCTCTATAATCATTTTTTTACAAATTGTACTGTTTTTCTATTCAAATAAATGTAATAATTCCCCATTACATTCCTTCTTTGTTGAAAGTACAGATTCTTCTATCTCTGTCTCGTCACACGTCAAAAAAATTGCTCTCTTCGTAATATTTGTCGTTAAATAGTAAATTCTGACACAGCAATGCTTTTCTACCATAATGTTACCGTCACATTGTAATAGTAAGATAAAGAGGTGTTCAAAACACGATAAATTTACTAATAAGGGAGTTTTTTTATGTCTGAGAAAAAATTAATTACTGCACTTTCAATCGGTTCTGCAATCGCATTTTCTACATTAACTGGCGGTTTATCCGCTCAAGCAATGGCTGATGATGGGCAACAAGTGGATCAAGTAAAGCAAGTTGAGCAACAACAGCATGCATTAAATTATGTTGTAAAAGAGAAAATTAAAACGCCAACTATTGTAAAAACTTCTAACAGTAACACAAATACATATAAGGTACAGTCAAATGATACACTAAGCAAAATCGCAGCAAAATTTGGCACAACTTATACGAATATCATGAAATTAAATAACCTTTCTTCCACTGTTATCTATGTTGGGCAATCACTGAAGGTTTCTGGTTCTGCAAGCAATGGGACAACTGGAACAACTTCTTCTAATACAATTCCTGTTAGTAATGATCTTTCAAACACAACATCTTCAGCTAAACTAGCAGTCGCTACAAAAGCAGCATTAACTCAAATGGGTGTTCCTTATGTATTTGGAGCGGCCACTGCTGGTGTCGGATTCGATTGCTCTGGTTTAATCTATTATGCTTTAAAACAAGCAGGCTTCGATTACGGACGCACAAGTGCTGCTGGTTACTACAGTTTTGGTAAAACCGTATCCATGCCGCAATACGGCGATTTAGTATTCTTTAAAAATACCTATAAATCTGGTATTTCTCATGTAGGCTTTTATATTGGTGGCGGCCAAATGGTTAGCGCCTCTGGTGACAAAGTTCAAATTAGCAATATCCATGACAGCTATTGGAGTGGCCATTTTGCTGGCTATAAGCGCTTCTAATTCTAGATTGAAACAGCAAACTATAGGTTCTTCTTTTCAAAACCTTCACGCTAAACAACTCGTGTTTAGTCATGAGGGTTTTTATTTTTCTTGAAAAGTTTGGCCATCCCTTTGGAAATAGTTTGGGGTAGAAATTGAGCTAGTACAACTAATAAAACAAAAGCGACTAGCCATCCTCGCACCCATTTAAATAGCGGAAATCCATCACCTGTGTAATTGAGTACAGTTAGCACCAATGAGATGACACCGGTTGTCATTAATTGACTGACATATTTACTTACTATTTGAATTGTTTTTTCAGGCATTATACGCTCCTCCTACATACTTCTTCCTTAGCTGAAAAACGTCTAGCTACATGACAGATAACGCATCATAAACTAGACTCTCCATTTCCTATTTTCTAAAAAAATAAGCCATATGATGAGATATATAATCCCACATACGGCTGCTAACTTCAACTAATCATCATCGTCATTAGGATTTTCGATTTCTTGAGAAATTTCAATTTCTCGCCCATTCATATATTCTAATTCAATGTCTATTTCATAATAACCCGATAGATTAAATTGATTTTTTATTTTATTCAATATTTTTGTTTTACTTGTTTTATTCGTAATATCATTTTGAAGCTGGGTAACCAATGTTCTCACTTGTTTTTTTGTTAAATTATAACCTGTTTGTTCAATCAAGATTTTTTCTTTTCCTTTGATGATTTCGTATTCAACGTCTAACTCTTTACGTCCAGATTCAATGGAAATATCTAATTCCTTCACTTTTTTAGACCAAGCGACACCTGAAACATCTTTCAGATTACCATCTTTGACGTTTTTCTTTTTACTATATGCTTTTGCAGGATTTAAACCAAGATCTATTTCCGCTAAATTACTAATCCCATCTCTATCTGTATCTTCACGACCATCTGGTACCTTATTATTATTCGTATCTTTCTTTTTCGGATTCAACTTTAAGCGATATTCCACTAAATTTGATAATCCATCGCGGTCAGGATCTTTTTTAGCAAGATTTTTCCCGGTTAGTTTATATTTCTTTTCCCATGAATCACTTATTTTATTTTTATTTTTATCGACTACTTTCGCACTGGACTGGACTGGTCCAACGAGTGAAATCGTGACTATTAAACTTAAAACAAAAACCATTATTTTCTTCATAACTCTCCACCCTTCTATTTTTTTAAAATTCAGTAAATAATTTATTATGCCCTATTTTAAAGGTAATGGCTCTCAATGTCCATTTATTCTACCTTAAAACCTTTTTAGATAATTAAGTATCCAGCTTCCTTTTATATACGCTATTTAGAAATTCAGGTCTCCTACTACTCACAAAGCTAATGCGCAAATTAAAAATGTCCCTACTAAAAAGTGAACGTTTAGAAATAGGACATTTCAAACTGTTGCTTATGCTTTTGTGAAAATATCTGGTTTGTATTTTCCTTTAAGCTTCATACAGATAAAATAAAGCAACGAAGAGAACACTAAAGATTGCACAGCTGGAATACCTATCTCATGAATATACTGTGTGTAGTAAGCAAAAGCTATTCCCAGTACCATCGCAAAGGTAGCTACCCAATTCCACCCAGGATTGTCTTTATATATTTGTTTTCGGATTAAGAAAAAATCTGTTATCATGATTCCTGCAATTGGCCCATATATTATACCTGAAACATATAAGAAATCTTCAAAGTAATTCAATACACCTGCTAATGCAAGTATTATTCCTAGTACCGTTCCAAGTAAGGTAAGCATGGCTCGCCCACGCCCTGAGTTGATATTTAATACGTTTGCCATCGACAGGCCCATACTATAATTATTGACGATTTGACTCGTCCAAGTTGATAACCAAAGAATTAAAAAGCCCCAAACTGGAAAACCTAAGCTAATCATAATTTGTACAATATCAGCTTCTCCAACGCCCATCGCCATTATGGCTCCTACTAAGAATAAAGGAAAACCCACCCCTATAATACCTAAGGGAATCAATAGAGTATCCTTTATCTTAGGTTTGGCATAGCGTGTATAATCTTGTACGCCTACCCACTGCGAGACATTTATACCTAAAATTAAACTGATTGCGGCAAAAATGGTGATTGTTGAATCTGGTTGCCATGAGGTAATGCGTTCCCAACCTGAATCTTTCAATGCTAAATAAATACCTGTAGCAACTAATAGTAAACCTGCTGGAACGGCAATCATGTCCGTCCATTTCATAGAAGATAAACCTAAGATAGATGGAACTGCAAAAATAATTCCACAGACTGCGGTAATCAGCGCTAACATACCTTTCTCCTGTTGATAGTCAATCCCAAACATCGCTGCTATAGCTTCCCCCGTCACGGCTGTCTGTAAAGCCCACCAGCCAAGACCTACGACAAATGTAATACAGCCAATAATCCATCGCGCTTGAAGATTCCCAAAACTGCTTCTAGCAAGAACAGATGAAGCAATACCTGATTTAGCCCCCATATAGCCTGTAATGGCATTTCCAATCCATTGAATCACAAATAATGAAATGAAAAGCACGAAGAAGATTTTTGTAATGCCAAAATAAGTTGCCAATAATGCCCCTGTTAATAAGACCGGAATCGAAAACTCCAAACCTCCAAAAATTACAGCTGGAACCAACCAATGTTGCCTTTTATCTGTCGGAACAGCCAGCAATGATTCATCCTCTAAAAAGGTCTTAGTTGTTTTCTTTTCCTTTGTCATTATTTACTTCCTTTCCTAAACAGGATGCGTTCGTCGGTTTCCTTTACAAAATTAAATGTTGTGGAATCAACAACGACACCATATTTTTCTTGTGCATCTTCTACTGAGAAATAGCCGTTTTTTACATCTTGCTGAATTTGTTCTTTTTTACGTAAGAAGGGGTGTCCGTAGCCACCACCCGTTCCTGTAATTAGTTCAAGGACATCTCCTTTTTTTAGTGGGTATCTAGCATACATTCCGTAAGGCCCGTCCACTTCACCATTATTTTTGTGAATAATAAATTTATTCGTTGAACCTTGTTCGCCTTCGTTCACGCCCCAAGGTGCAAATTTATGTCGACCATATGTAATAGTAGATGTTGCTTCGTCTGCCAACACACGATATGAACGTATGACACCTGCTCCACCTATATATTCCCCTGCACCCATGCCATCACAATTTAGTTTGTATTGATCAATCGCTATCCCATATCTAGCCTCTGCAATTTCGACAGGAATATTGAAGGTTTCTCCATCTCCTATACAGAATTGCCCACGTGCACCATCTTGACCTAAACCAGCCCCCCAGCCTCCAACTGATGGTTCGACAATAATATAGTCTTCATTTGTTTCACTATGTTTACTAGCGAGAACTACTGAACAAACGGAAAGAAAATGAGCTGCGTTTAAACGTCCGGGCAATACAGGAGCTAATGCTTCACAAATTAAATCGCCACCCGAAGAGCCACTCTCCCAGTAATTTGAAACAGGCGCTGGTCTTTCTGCAGAAAAAATAGATCCTTTTTCAGTAATCACTTTCATTGGACGAAATACGCCATCATTGACATCTTGTGAAGGATTTGTAATTGCTAGAAAAATCGTTCGTACATCTGTAACTAATGTTGTATAGGAGCAATTCACTGGTCCAGGTACTTGCCTATGACTGCCCGTAAAATCGCAAATAAATTCATCATCTGTTATCGTTACTTTTACTTGAATATAGAAGGGACCATTCCCTAAGCCGTCGCCATCGATATAGTTACTAGCAAAGTAGTCGCCATTCGGCAATTTTTCCAATTCTTTTAAAGCCATTTGCTCACCTTGTAGCAATAATAATTCAATGGAAGCATTCACTGTTTCTTTCTTATACTTCGTGAATAATTCTATCATTCGTTTTTCACCAATTCGTAAGGCAGCAATTTGTGCCCACATATCCCCTAGTGACAAATCTGGAAATCGCACATTAATTTGAATCATTTCCACAAGTGCTTGATTTATTTTTCCTCTATCCATTAATTTGATATTTGGAAATTGCAATCCTTCTTGGAAAATATCTGTTGAATCATTGGTGAATGACCCTGGATCCTTTCCCCCGACTTCTGTCCAGTGTGCTTTATTTGCTGAAAAACCGATTAGTTCATTGTCGTAAAAAATAGGAAGCACTAGCCCCACATCTGATAAATGTGAGCCCCCACCGCCATATGGGTCATTAATTATAAAAACATCTCCTGGGAAAATGTCCTCGTTCGGTTGGTATTTAGCTAACACATCTCGCACCATATAACTAAGCGCCCCAATAAAACCTGCAATTCCATTCCCCTGTGTTAGTAATTGGCCTTTCTTATCCGTAATTCCACAAGCGAAATCTAGCACTTCATAAATAATCGGACTCATGGATGTTCGAGCCAATGTCACAAACATTTCGTCCCCTATGGATAGCAGGGTCTCTTTCACAATTTCTAACGTGAAAGGATCCTGTTCTTTGAATAGTTGATTGATATCACGCATGGCTATTCACTCCCGTATCTATTATTAAATTCCCATAAATATCAGCATAAATACTTTGGTGTTCTTCAATAACTGTCACAGCAGCTTTTTCTTCAATTACAGCTGGCCCAAAAATAACTTGTTCCGTTGGCAATAAGTTACGATTATAAATCAGGGTTTCCACCCAGCCAATTTTTTCAAAATATACGGGTCTTTTTTCTTTAATAGCTTGCTCTAGTGTCCCTTCCTTCCAATATTTAGTCATGACAGGTTTTTCAATTATACCTAATGTAACTAAGTGCAGACTTACTAATTCTGTTGGTGTATTTTCTAATTTGAATGTGTAGTTTTTTTCATGGAGTGCATGGAAATCCGTTAAAATTTGCTGTCTTTTTGTTTCATTCCATTCCCCCGCACTTACAGGTACTTTCACTGCATGCTCCTGTCCGATATAGCGCATATCTACAAAATAGCTAAAGTTAACTTCCCCAGTAAATTCCTCATTTTTAAAATGGCTTAATGCTTCATTCTCCATTTCTCGCCACTTTTCTCCTATTGTGCGACTATCCAATTCTAGAAGACGTTCCACATATGTTTGCACACCATCATGTCTTAAATCTGACATCAACATTCCCCATGCGGCAAAAACAGGTGCAGCAAATGGAATAATTACCTTTCGTATACCTAGTTCTTTAGCGAGAGCAACTGCGTGCATAGAGCCCCCACCACCAAACGCCATTAAACTAAAGTTTCTTGGGTCATGTCCTTTTCGAATTGAAATTAATTTTAATGCTTTTAACATATTCGCATTCGCAATTCTAATGATTCCCATTGCTGCTTCTTCTACAGATAAACCAAAGTGATCTGCTATCTTTTGTTGCGTAATCTTACGTATTTTTTCGATATCCACATCATAAGAAAAACGCTCTGGGACGAGTCTTCCTACTATCAAATTGGCATCGGTTGTCGTTGGATTTTCACCACCTAAGTTATATGCAATTGGCCCGGGAAAGGCTCCGGCTGACTGAGGGCCTACCTTCAAGGACCCTCCCTCATCAATCCAAGCAATTGACCCACCGCCATTGCCAATTTCAACGATATCTACTACAGGTACTTTCACAGGGTACCCTGCAGTTCGGCTCGTTTTTTCTATATAATAATCCGTTGAAACTTTCATAACTCCCTCTTCAATTAATGAACATTTAGCAGTAGTTCCACCTATATCAAATGCGATAATATTTTTTTCACCCAATCGTTCACCTAAAATCGTTGAGGCATATACACCAGCAACTGGTCCAGATTCAAGCATATGAATGGGTAATTTTTTAGCTTCTTCAAATGTTGTTGTTCCACCATTGGATTGCATTATGTATTTTTCTTCGATTGAAATAGTTTTCAAGTCCCTCGTTAAATAATCAATATAGGTTGCAGCAATTGGCTGTACATAGGCATTTAATACGGTTGTACTCGCACGTTCATATTCGCGCCATTCTTTCGTTACTTCATGTGACACCGTCACAAAAACTTCTGGCCAATATTTTTTCAGTAACTCTTTTGTTTGTAGTTCATGAATCGGGTTTTTATAGCCATGTAAATAAATCACAGCAATTGCTTCTACTTGCTCCTTTTTCAATTCTTCAATAATGGTTATTAATTCATCGTGATCTAGCGGTTGCAACACCTCGCCATTATAATTAAGACGCTCATTCACTTCTTTTCGAAGATATCTTTCCACAAAAGGCGCTGGCTTTTCATAGCGAATATTAAATAAATCTGGTCGATTTCCTCTAGCAATTTCCAGAACATCTCTAAAGCCTTTCGTTGTTATAAGCGCTGTTTTCACACCGTTTCTTTCCGTGATCGCATTAATTACAACTGTTGTTCCATGAATAAATTGATGAATCGCTGCCTGTTGTAAATCATTATTTTTCATGACATTTAAAACACCTTCTGCATAATTAGCCGGTGTAGTAGATGCCTTATCCACCTTTATTGTTCCTTCATCATCCACATACACTAAATCTGTAAACGTCCCCCCTATATCGGTCGCAACTCTCATTTCTTCCCCCTACCTTCTTTAGAATTTCAAAAAACTGTTGGTGTCAAAACGCTCAATAGAATCGTTTCTTGTTGCAAAGGATTTCTCCACATATGCTCATTTGAGGATGGAAAATGAATCGACTCACCCTTTTTTATAGCGAATTCTTCCTCATTAATACGGAAAATAATTTCTCCCTCTAACACATAATAAAATTCTTCCCCTGTATGACTATAGCTTATTTTATCGGCTTGCAATGGTGGAACAATAACCTTTATTGCTTCTAAATTACGGTCGACAAAAGCACCAGACAAATTTGTATAAACTGCCTCTGAACCTGTAATTTCAAAGTTTTTTTGCATTTCTATTGGTTTCGCATAGTTCACTGCAACCTCTTTCACAAAAAAAACACTCATTTCTACGTTCAAGGCATCAGCTATCTTTTTTAGTGAAGTAATCGCTAAAGAGGAGGTTCCTCTCTCTACTTGAGATAAAAACCCAACGGATAACTCCGTTAACTCACTCATATCCTTCAACGTTAATTCCCTTTCTTTTCTTAATAAGCGAATCTTTTTTGAAATTTCATCCACCAAGTTATCATCTCTCTTCAAAAAATATAGTAGTACTTAATAATTCTCATATTATCATAATTTTACAAATATTCAATATTATATACAAATAATTATGTTTTGATTGAGCAAAAATATCCACTTATCACTCAAAACAAGCCTTCCAAATACACCAAATAACCTATTCTATTACTCATTCTTTTTCGTTAAATCTGTATCTTTGCAAGTGTTTTGGAGGCGTATGAAAAAAAAGCACCCTCTGCATATTAGATGTTAAAAAAACAAAAGAGGCTTGAAATATCCATTTCTTTCCATCTTTTTAATTTTAAAAATAAGAAGGCAAAATCGAAACATACACGATTTTGCCTTCTTATTTTTAGTAAATGAATTGGTTTCTAATCTTACATTTCCATTTCTTTCTCTTTAATACTTTTTCACAAGTGCTTCTAGTAAAACAGCCAGTGTGCATCTATCGTCACAACTAGCTACTGAAAATTAAGCTACTTAGAAATCTACCATTCGCTTTTTTGCTAAAGCTTGGCATGCTGGATTAAATATTCCGAAAGATTTGATACGTATACTCAATAAATTAAATTGTAAGATTCGCTTCCTTAGTTGAAAATAAAAACAAGAAACAGCTCACTTCTCGCCGTTCCTCGCTTTTGTCATATATGCTGTCTTGCATAAGTAGAATAGTCTATTTTTAAATGCAACGAATTATTTTAAGTATACTTGTTTTACAATGCTTGAACTGCCAATATACTTTTTACTTGCGACTGTTTTGTAGGCTTGTACACGCACATAGTATGTTTGACCTTTTTTCAATTTAGTAATAGTCGTTGTTGTTGCTTTACTTGTATTTCTATAGACAGATTTTGTTGTCTTAGCAGTAAAACTTTTTGAAGTCGAATACTGAATACGATAACCTGTTACATTCGTTACTTTTTTCCAATTTGCAGTAAAGCTCGTAGATGTCTTTTTCTTCACTGTGCTCAGTAGCACTTTTGTCGGTTTCGTTGATGTAGTTACTTTATTACTTTTATTGCTTCTAATGGGCTTGCTTGCAACGGCTTGAATTGCCACAACATAGTAACGGTAAGTCGTAGCCGCTTTTAATTTTTTTAGCGTAGCCTTATTTGATTGAACGGTCTGCTTAGTAATTATTTTTCCACGTGAATCGACTTGTTGAACTTCATAACTCGTAGCACCAGCCATTTTAGACCAATTTAATTGTACGCTGTTACTTGTAATAGCTGCGACACTTAAATTTTTGATAGCTTTCGGTTTCACTGTAATCGTCACTTCATCTGTTGTCGTTGCTCCATCGGAATCCGTTACGGAAAATACGACCGGATAGAATCCAACTTTATTGAAATTGATTTTCCCTAGCATCTTCACTTTTGACGTAAGCTTACCATCTTCTGAGTCATAAGCGGTTTTATCCGCTAAATAATTATACGGTGAACCTACTGTTCTGAAGGTATTTGTCGTGCTATTCATTGTCGGTGCTTTATTTGGCAAACGGTTTGCATAAACCGTTACAATACAGTAATCCGTCTTCGTATAACCATCTGAATCGGTGACGCTATAAGTTACTTTATATTCACCTGGGTAAGTCAAAGCACCTGACATCGTTACTTTAATAGCCTTCGTCAGATCCCCATCTTCTTCATCAAAAGCCGTTACACCCTTCATTGGATTGAATGAATCACCAACTACCAATTCTTGAGGGGTGATTCCTTTCAATTGTGGAACTGCTGCCTGTTTTCGATATAAAATATCCGCTTGCGTTGTCTTATTCCAACGTGATGTGAAATTTGCATCTGTGTACCAATCTGAAAAATAAGCTGTTGTTGATGGATTGCCTCTGTCCACCATATTTCGATTTGGCCATGCATTCGCAGTCATTTTAATCGTCGTTTTAGGAAAAATGACTTTTGTCAATGGTGTGTCCGCGAACGCTTCCTCTCCAATACTCGTAACACTTTCTGGAACGGTTACTTGTGTGAAATTATTTTCATAAAAGGCTTTACTCGCAATTGTTGTAACCGTGTTTGGAATGGTTAATGACTTCAGTTCATTCTCTGAAAAGGCCATTGAGCCAACTGTCGTTAAACCCTTCGATAATTTAACAGTTTGCAATTCATTTTTAGAAAACGCAGAGTTACTAATTGTTTTCACACTAGCTGGGATTGTTATTGTTTTTAAGGCATTCGATTTAAATAAACTATCACTAATTAATGTTAAATCACTAGGCAATGTAACAGCAGTCAATTTATTTTGACTGAATACAGCTTTCCCTAATGTTTTTAAACCATTCGGAATCGTGACTTTGGTTAATAGATTATTTTCAAAAGCTTGTTTTTCAATCGTTGTAATATGTTTAGGTAATAGCAGTGTGGAAATCTTATTGTTTTCAAAAGCACTAGCACCTATTGTAGCCAATGAATCGGGTAACTGGAGCTTCTGAAGTAGATTATTTTTAAACGTACCGATACCAATTCGAGTCAAACCTTCCGCAAAATTCACTTCTGTTAGACGATTATTCTCAAAGGCACCGCCAGCTATTTCTGTAATTGCTGCTGGAAATGTGACTTTTGTTAACAAATTATTGCTAAAAGCTCCTACACCAACTCGCGTAATCGATTGAGGAAACGTCATTTGGCTCAGTTGATTATTCGCAAAAGCATTTGCTTCAATTTTTTGTAAAGTGGTAGATAGCGTTACTGTTCCCAACTTGTTCGAGGCGAAGGCACTCATCCCCATATTTTCCACCGTGTTTGGCAAGACCAAATTCGTCAACTGATTTTCCGAAAAAGCAGCATCCCCAATAGATTCTAAAGCAGTGGGCCATTGAATCGTCGTAAGTTTATTGTCATTAAAGGCGCTATTCCCAATCGTTTTCACTGTAGCTGGTAATGTTAATTGAACTAATTGATTATTTTTAAACAGACCATCTTCAATTGTATTCAAATCATTTGGCCAGTGAATCGTTGTAAGCGCATTAAAAGCAAACGCTTCTCTCTTAAATGTCACACCATTCGGAAGTTTTACAGTTTTTAATTTGTTATATTTGAAAGCCTCTTCTTTCACTTCTTTTAGCGCAGATGACCACTGAATCGTCTTTAAATTATTGTCACTAAAAGCAGCTTCTCCCACCACCTGTACTGTGTCCGGTAGCTCAATTTGTTGTAATTTATTTTGCGTAAACGTTTCTTTATTAATGGTCTTTAAAGCAGCCGGTAACTTTACAGATAGCAATGCATTTTCTTTAAACGCAGCTTGCTCTATTTCTGTCACACTATTTGGTAATTCAAGCGTTGTTAAACTATTTCTTGAAAAAGCCTCTTTCCCAATTGTTTGTAACGTTGCAGGTAGGTTGATTTCCGTTAATTGATTGATTGAAAAACTTCTCTCACCAATTGATTCTAACTGACTTGACCATATAATATGGTCTAATGAATTATCGGTAAACGCTTGATCCTCAATACTTTTTATGTTTTCTGGAATTGTTAAGTCCGTTAGACGATTTCCAGAAAAACTTCGTCTAGCTATAGAAGAAATCGAATGGGGTAACTCAATGGATTGTAGCTGATTATTTATAAATGCCCTATCCCCCATCTTCTCTACACTATCAGGAATTTTTATATTTTTTAATTTTCCATATGCAAATGCGCCTTCACCAATCTCGACTAGATGCTTTGGCAATTGTATATCTGTAAATTTATTATTATCAAATGCTGAATTTTTAATAACAGTAACAGTTTCGGGTATTTCTACTGAAGTTAAATCTGCTTCAAAAAAAGCCCGTTCTCCAATTGCTGTCACTGGTAAACCATTTATTTCATCTGGAATTTGAATTTCCTTCTGTTCCCCTTGATAAGAAATAATCTCAATTTCTTGATTGATTATTTTATACGTATAGTCCCCTTGTTGAACGATTTGATTCGAAACTTTCATTGTTGCATTTGCATATGCATGTCCAACAAAAGACATGCTTGTTAGTAAAAAGACGCTAACTATGCCTTTTGCTAAAACCTGTTTCTTCATTCCTACCACCTCATTTATCTATTTTAGAAATTATCTCATAGAATCGGTTGGAAATGATATTTTTTTTGCGTTTTTGATACTTTCGTATCATCTATCCCTCCAAGTAAAAAGGTGAATCGCTTGTTACGACTCACCTACTGCTTCTATCAAATTTCAATGGTACGCATATTATCGATTATCTGTGCCGCCACCCCATAGCATGCGACCGCCATCATGAGCTGTTTGACCATGAATTTCTGAATCTACTAACTGTAATTCACCTGGATTTTCACTATGATGCCATGTAAAGCCTTCCGGTGTCTCGCCAAGTGCTAAACGATTAATATCTGTATTTGTCAGCCCAATTTCATCAGCCAAACTTGGATTTTCAAGGATAGCTATATCCAACTGTTGATTGGCAAGCGCAAATTGAACATGGTCACTTTCTAAATAGTCTACTTGTGCTAAATGCGCACTATAATCGGATGAAAATACAGGGAATACCCCTTCCACACTCGTTCCATCAGGTAATGCCACTACTTTACTTTCAAATGGCACGCCAGTTTCAGGATGCACCGTTCCAGCTAAATCATCATTGATTGTTTCGATATGCTGGATTGGGCCATCTGTTGTGGATGGGTCAGTCGCTACATCCGTTGTTGTCGAAGTGTCCGTTGACAGTTCAGCTGCACTCACGTCTTCTGTTCCACCAATAACATCTAGTACACCGATTGCTAAAGCAGATACCGCCACTACTTTTCCAACATTTTTTAATCCATTAAGTGCCTGCTCATTATCGCCATTACGAAAACCTTTGTACGATTCACTCACACCAGATGCGGTATATTTAATCGTAGAACCAATCCCTTTTGCTGTATTTCCTACAGATTGTTTTAAATCTGCTTTTCCTTGCTCCTTATGTACTTCATCGTCTTTTACATAACCGACTGCGGTATGAACCGTACCATCTATAAATTGCCCCGCATTACTCAAAGCATTAACCGAAGCTCCTTTTACGCCGTCACCAATCTCTTCCATCCAAGCACCTGTTTTATCAAATTTCGTGCCAACTGCTTTCCCCGTCACTTTAACTGCTCCACCTATTAAGCCACCACCTACTGTTCCTACTACTTTCCCTAATCCTTTGCCAAAGCCCATTATAACCATACCTTTATACCTATCTTTACACCTTTAGAACTAGTTTATCATATTTCGTTAGGTAATTGGTATTTATTTCTTTTTAAGAACTAGCTAAGCACCATTTACACAAAATTACGTACACCTTCTCTATTATCTTGCTTATTAAATCGAATGACTAAATAACTGAATAATTTCCCTTCATTGACTGAAAGCCCTCCTTCCACTATCATAATAATATATGGAATTTTTCCTATATTTAGAATTTTATTTTAATTGGAGGTTATACATATGTTCAAATTCGGCTACAAAAAAGTCGCACCCAACGAAGCATTAATTATTTCAGGTAAAAATGTCGGAAAAGAGGGAGAAGCCGGTGTATATATTAAAGATGGTCGCCGTTTACGTGTCGTACGTGGAGGAACAGTTCTCGTAACTCCTTTCCAATCTGCTCACACCATTTCTTTAAACTCATTCCAAATTCCTTTAAAAGCAGAGGGAATTTTAACGAAGGATGAAGTACCCATTACGGTACACGCCACTTCTACGATTAAAGTAGCCGATGAACTAGAAGCAGTTATTAAATTCGCCGAGCAATTTATGGGGAAAGCAGTCGATGAAATCTCTAAAGAACTCCGCGTCATTTTAGAAGGTAAATTGCGTACAACCGTCGCAGAACAAGGCGCTTTAGAGGTCAATAATGCCCGCGAAAACTTTATCCAAGTCGTGCAAGAAAAATCCGAATCTGATCTTCAATCTATGGGATTTAATGTGGTCAACTTCTCATTAGACCGCGTAATGGATGCGGATGAATTCGACTCAGCCCTTGGGTTTTTAAAGAACTTAGGGATTACGAAACTAGCTGAATCATCCAAACAAGCTCAAAATGCACGTTCGGATGCGGAACGCCAAATTGAAGAAAATAAGGCGAGCAATGCGCAATTAACTGAAAAAGCAAAAAGTGAATCGAATATTGAAATTGTCCGCCAACGCACCGATCTTCAATTAGAGGAAACAAAATCTCAAAATGATTTGGAATTAGAAAAAACAAAACGTGAACGTGAATTAAATGAACAACGTGCCATCGCGAAACAAGCCTACGAAAAGAAACAAGCGGAATTAGAGCTTGATTTAATTGAAAAGGAAACTCAGGCAAAGCGTGAACGTGAAAAGGCACAGCTTGAATTAAAAGAATTAGCGAAACAACAGGCTGTCATTGATGCACAAATCGAATCAGAAAAACAAGTGATTGCCAATGATGCACAAGCACGTATTGCCGAACGCCAAGCAGAAGCACAGGCTCGCTCAAAAGAATTACAATTAAAAGTAGAAAACGATGCGGTAGCGCGCCAAAATCAAATTGAAATTGATGCCATTCGTGATCGAGGAATTGCCGAAGCAGAAGCAATTAAGAAAAAAGCAGAAGCAATGAAGGAATATGGTGAAGCAGCAATAGCTGAAATGCTTATTAAAGTATTGCCTGAGTATGCACGCGCTGTAGCTGAACCACTTGCCTCAATTAATAATGTCCAAGTGATGGATTTTGGTGGAGGAAACGAAGGAAGCGGTGTACAAGGTATTGCAGGTAATACAGTAGGTGTCATGTCCATGGTCCAAAAATCATTGAAAGAAACGACTGGCATTGACATAAAAGCATTATTAGAAACAAATGCTGCCTACGGTCGAAATTACTTAGGTGTAAAACCTGAAGCAGAACAAGCCCTAGAGAATGAACAGACAGTTGATTCCTTGCCAATTGAAGAACTTGAAAACTTTGAATCCAATGTAGAAGATGATAATAACCGTTAAAAATGGATTATTTAAAAAGAGATTCATATGCTCCTAATTTACGGCATTAAAACAACAGTATAGACTGTGCATACGAAGAGCAAAATCCAAGAATTGAAGTACCCTAAAAGGTGGACACGGTTATTTCATCTAGACCACTTGTATAAACTGAGTTCGGTACGCTATCGAACTCAGTTTTAATTTTGCCTATTGTTTGAAGCTTAAAAAGAAATTTTTTCGTCTCAAATCCTTTCAATTTCGAGCAAGAACAATAATCATGGCTAGTAGGCTTTATTCAATATCTACGTAAAAAAAGCGACACTTCCTTTCGGAAATATCGCAACTTGAAATAGTAATAAACGCTTCTCCTCTTATTTAACTGTCTCTATTGACTATCATCTTACCAATGACTTAGTTCACTCTTCTTTTTTTTCTTTTAATGGGCCAACTGTTTTAACTTGTGTAAATACGTTGTAAAGCATAATAAGAATCGAAGCAATTAGTGCCAATCCACCAATCCATACAAATGGTTCTAATAAGAATCGTAAAGATTTAATATAAATAATTAACATACCTAATAGCAATAATGGTAATCCAATATTATGGATCCAGAAATGAATAACACCTAATTTTGAATTCCCCATTTTCGGATAAAGAGAATAAAAAATACCAAATGCTGCGGTTGTTAACCAACCAACTAAGTTAATATGTGCATGCGTTGCCTTCCATTGTAGTTGAATCGTAATATGCATATACATACCAAATAAGACACCTATCAAAAGATAAATAACTGCAATTCTAATCCATTTAATTCCCATTTTTGTCCCTCCATACAAAATTTTTTTACTACAAATTATCATCTTTATTTTTATTAAAGATATAATTTGTAGCTGGAAGGTTTAACGCGTAAATACCTCTCTTATGATGATTGGAATCTGAAACCTATACTACAGAAAAAATAGTAA
>JAGHSJ010000190.1 GCA_018065935.1 Candidatus Kurthia equi | reverse complement strand
ATTATACACAATAAAAATAGATGATATTCAAATTTATTCGTAAATACTATTGAATTTCTAGAAAGTTTAATGCTATACTATAGTCACTTATTAACGCATTAGCACACTAAAGTGTTTGCGACACAGGGAGAGCTTTTAAATGAAAAAATTTGGTCTTATGTTTATTTTAATTTTAGCATTCGGTACAATTTTAGCAGCATGTGGTTCGGATTCATCTAAATCATCATCTGACAAAAAAGAATTAGTCATCGGTGTAGATGATCAATTCGCACCTATGGGCTTTAGAGATGAAGCTAATAAATTAGTTGGTTTTGACATTGACTACGCGAAAGCAGCAGCGAAAGAAATGGGTTACAGTGTTAAATTCCAACCAATCGATTGGTCTTCAAAAGAAGCTGAGTTACAAAGTGGTCGTATTGATTTAATTTGGAATGGTTACACAATTACAGATGATCGTAAAGAAAAAGTATTATTCTCTAAACCTTACTTAGAAAACGCACAAGTAATCGTAACAAAAGAAGATTCAAAATTAGCTAAAATTGCAGATTTAAAAGGCAAAAATATTGGCTTACAAGCACAATCTTCAGCAGCTGAAGCACTTGATGCCAATGCCATCAAAAAAGATGTAAAAAACGTAAGTGAATACAAAGACAATGTTCTTGCTTTAAATGACTTAAAAACAGGTCGTACAGATGCAGTAGTTATTGATGAAGTTGTTATTGATTACTATATGTCTAAAGAAGAAGGTACGTACAAAGTACTTGATGAATCACTTTCACCTGAACAATACGGTGTTGGTGTGAAAAAAGGAAATGACGATTTACTAAAAGAATTACAAACAGCACTTGATACTTTAAATGAAAATGGTACTGCAGCAAAAATTTCTGAAGAATGGTTCGGAGAGAGCAAAGTATTAAAATAATTTATGAAGTAGGGTTGTTGCTTTAGGCACACCCTACTTTCTCTGTTCAGTAAAAAGTCGACAAGTGATGTAATTAACACTTGTCGACTTTCCTTTTCAGTTATACACTTACAAAGACTGATTTTTATTATGTTAGGAGGACTATCTTATGAGCTTTGATTATTTCATGTCAGTATTAAAACCAATGCTGACAGGTGCACAAATGACATTGCTATTATTCTTTATTACGATTATTTTGTCGATTCCATTCGGCTTTGTCGTTATGTTAGCACAAAAAAGTGCATTTAAACCCCTTTCTTGGTTAGCTCATGCATTTGTTTATGTTATGCGTGGTACGCCACTTTTACTACAATTAATTGTAGTATGTTACGGTCTTCCTGTCCTACCTTATATCGGAGAACACTTAGTATTAGATCGCTTTACAGCAGCAAGCATCGCATTTGTATTAAACTATTCAGCTTACTTTGCTGAAATCTTTAGAGGTGGCGTATTAGCCATTGATAAAGGACAATACGAAGCCGCTCAAGTGTTAGGATTAAATAAATTCCAAACACTTACGAAAATTGTCATCCCACAAATGTTCCGTATTGCATTGCCATCACTTGCCAATGAATCGATTACATTAATGAAGGATACAGCCTTAATCTATGCTGTTGCTGTTCCAGAATTACTACACTATGCACAAACAGCTGTAAATAGGGATTTAAACTTCTTCCCATTTGTCTTAGCCGGTATCATTTACTTACTATTAACAGCCGTTCTGACATTCATCTTTAAATTCTTCGAAAGAAAATATTCGTTTGAATAGGAGGTCACTTTGATGGCTATTATTGAAATCAATCAACTAAAAAAATCATTCGGTTCAAATGAAGTATTAAAAAGTATTACATTTGCCGTTGAGAAAAATGAAGTTGTCGCAGTTATCGGGCCTTCTGGTTCTGGTAAAAGTACGATGCTTCGTAGCCTTGTTCACTTAGAAACAATTGATGCAGGTTCAATTGCAATCGACGGACAATTTCTTGCAGAAAACGGTCATTATCCTAAAACAAAAGCAATTAAAGAAATTACCGCTAAAACAGGAATGGTATTCCAACACTTTAATCTATTCCCCCACCTTTCTGTAAAAGAAAACTTAGAAACTGCTCCGAAGCTAGTGAAAAAGTTATCTAAAGAACAATTGGGAAATTTAAGCGCCGACCTACTCAAAAAAGTTGGTCTTGCTGATAAAGAGCATGCCATGCCCGGTAGTCTTTCAGGTGGTCAAAAACAGCGTGTAGCAATTGCTCGCGCATTGATGATGAATCCTGAAATTTTACTATTTGATGAACCAACCTCTGCACTGGACCCTGAATTAACAGGTGAAGTGTTAAAAGTAATGAAAGACCTAGCAAAAGAAAACATGACGATGATTGTTGTCACACACGAAATGGGCTTTGCTCGTGAAGTAGCTGACCGCGTCGTATTCATGGATGGTGGCGAAATTGTTGAAGCTGGCACACCAGATGAAATCTTCAATAACCCACAACACCCACGAACACAAGCTTTCTTAAGTAAAAACTTTCAATAAAAAAAAGGAATTGCGATTTCACGCAATTCCTTTTTCTTTCTGTATAGCTACTTTATTTCTTTTTTTGCAAATACATCGGACGTGTGTCTTTAAAGTGAATGCCGTTTCGTTCTGCAAAATCAGCTAAATCATCATCAATATGCCTCATTTTATAATCATTGATAACAAAACCTCTCCCTTTTTTAAAGTAAATGGCGATTCGATTATCTGGTACTTCCTTCATTTCAATCCGTGCAATAGCTGAGGCTGTAATTACTTTTGTATACCATGTCAGGCCAAATAACGTGAACTGATACTTCAACTGTTCTTTTTCAATAAAAAACTTGAAATTCAAAATAAATAAAAGCAGTGTCAGTCCAATTACTATGTAAAAAATACTGCTAATAACAAGATTCCGTTGATCTTTTTCGATTGCTACATTATATAAATTCAATTCTAGGATGAACAAAATAAAAATAAGAAACTTCTGCGTCCGCACGAAATAAAACACTTCAATTCCTCCTTTTAAGCCTGTACTTTCCTCTTTTCTCCATCATACACCATTCCTTCCATTCGAAAAAATGAAAAAGATGCTGCGTAGAATGGCTAATTCTGAATTCCCCCCAAAAGGTGAACCAGATTTTCATATGCGATTCACCATGGGAAAACATTCGTCCAAATGGAAAGAATAGAAAAGGTGGAGTGATTTAAAAAAACTAAATCACTCCACCTCAATATTTGCCGTAGAGTTGGAAATATTGCTACTCTTTTTTACTTATTTTCCTGTTATTTTACCATTTCAAGCTTCTTCTTAGATGGTGTAAATAAGGTCGCAAGTCGTGCAATAACACCTAAGATTATCATAAAGTAATACGCGTCACTTGCCCCAAGAATTAGTGATAAATTTTTAATCGTTTCAGCTATGATACCACCAGCTACTAAATCTGTCGCATGTGTTTTTGCTTGTGTAGAGAAAATTATACCAACAACAGCCGTTCCTACTGCTCCCGCTCCTATTTGGTGAACCATATTATTAACAGCTAATCCGTGTGTGCAACGTAACCAGTGTCTTTGGTAAAGCATTTTCACCCGCTGTATTTAATGGCATCGTGTCACAGCTCAAACCGATTCGAAGGAAAATCATACGAATGATTAAGAAAGTAAAAGAGGTTGTCTCCGTTAAATGGGTTACTTCCTCCATAGATGGAATGACAAATATCAGCCCAATAATGAATAGCGGTTTCGCAGCAACGAAAAGTAATAAATCCGCATCTAAATGATGTGATTCTCCTTTTCTTACATCTTGTTATATCTTATTTAGATAAATCAATTGTATAAATACCGAAACCATCTGCATCCATTTTTCCAGTGTATTTATATGGGCTTTCCTCTGTTAAATAGTTTGCACCCTGTGGTGAAGAAGTGAATGTTACATTTGGTGTACCAGCAATTGAAGCAATCGACCAGTTATTATCAACAGTTGGAACGATTTCTTTTTGCTCTGTAATATAATCCATTAAGATTTGACGGTTTTCATCTTGCCCGTTATAAACAATCTTATCTGAAGTAACGCCTGGGAAGCTTCCGCCACCTGTTGCACGATAATTATTTGTTACAACGATAAATTCTTGTTTTGGATCAATGGCTTGACCATTATACGTTAATTCCGTAATACGTTGTGCATCTTTATTAATTAATACGCCGTCTGGATCGTATTTAGATGGTTGTGTCACATCTACTTTGTATTCCACGCCATCAATGACATCAAAGTTATAAGGACGGAATTTCGAGTTAATTAAAGCTTGTTCAGTAGTTGCTTTTGGATCAATTTGATTAAATTGACCAGCTGAGCGTTCTAACCATTCTTTCACAGTCGCGCCGTCTACTTTAACCGCTTTAATAACATTGTCATATAAGTAAAGGTCTGCTGCACTACGAATCGTTAAATCGCCTTTTTTAATTTCTGTATATTCTTCTGGACCGTTACGTCCCGCTTTAAATGGTGCACCAGCAGATAGAATTGGTAATTTACTTAATTCTGGATCTGTAGCTAATGTTTTTTCCATAAACCATTTTTGAGCATTTGTAACAACTTGTACAGAAGGATCATCCTTCACGATTGAGAAGAAGCTGTGAATATTATCCGTTGTTGTACCAATTGGTGTATTCACATAGCCTAATGTACCTTCATGCGCTTTTTTCACTGCATTTACAACAGTTTTAGTAGGTTTTTTATCTTTTGCATTACGCGTAAACGATTGCGTTGATTTCACTTTCCATTTACCTTTTGTTTTTGTTAATTTCATATCAATAATACCTAGCTCAGCACCACCGTAGCCCGCTTGAACTGCTGCTACGCCATTAATTGTCCCTTTTTTATTATTGATTCCTTTTAGTACTTTGCCATTGGCATCTTTAAACATTGAATCTAATGAAGCCACGTCTTTAGCAGGGAAAATTTTATGTGTATGTGAGAATGTCACAGCATCAATATCTTTAACCTTCGTTAATGAATACACAACATCTTCATTATTTTTTAAATCTGCATTAAAGCCCGAGTGTGCCATTGCAATGACCACATCTGCCCCTTTTTTCTTCATTTCAGGCACATATTTTTTAGCTGTAGCGACGATATCTTTCGCTTTTACTTTACCAGTTAAATTTGTTTCATCCCAATTCATAATCTGAGGTGCAACAAAACCAATATAACCGATTTTCAGTTTATGCGTTTTTCCTTTGGCATCTTTTACTGTTTTATTGACAATTGTATAAGGTGTAAATTTATTTTTGTCATTTTTATCGTTCTTATCTTTATCATCCACATAAACATTGGCATTTACACGTTTGAATTTCGCATCATTATATACCTCTGTTAAGTAGCTTAAACCATAGTTAAATTCATGGTTACCAAATGTCGCTACATCATAGTTCATTTCATTCATTGCAGCAATGCTTGGGTGAATTTCCCCTTTTTTAATTGTCGCTACTTTCGCTTTATATGTTCCAAGTGGCGTGCCTTGAATGGTATCCCCATTATCAACAAGAACTGTATTTTTACTCTCTTTGCGTGCTTCTTTTACTAATGTTGCTGTTTTGACAAGACCAACGCTTTCAGTACCTGCATCTTTAAAATAATCATAGTTCATTAAATTCGTATGTATATCTGTTGTTTCCATGATACGTAAGTCGACATTAGCTGTTGTTACTTTAGCTGTTTTAGCCGTTACGTCTGCTGTACTCACTAATGTTGTAAGTGCTAGTGTTGCCGCTAAAATCATGGCGCTTTTCTTTGTTCGATAATTAATCATTTTCTGAATTCCACCTTTGTACAGAATTAAGTTACTTTTGTAATATACCGTATTATGTAAGCGTTTTACACCCTTATATTGCTATAAATGTCATTTAACCCATTGCAATTATCAGATAAATAAGAAAAATGAATCTATTGTAATTTTTTTTTATTAATATTCAACTATTAATAGATTGTTAAGCTATAAATACATTAAAAGAAGATATGTTTTATTGACATCATGATAACAAAACTGAACATTCCGTCTTTTTAGAGGTTTACTTTAAAAAGCCTATTGTATAAGTATCTCTCCTCATTTTCTAAGCAAGAGGTATGCTTAAATATACAGTTGATATTTTGTGTCTAAATTGTGTCGATATAAGAAAATCGTACTTCATTAGGTAATTTTCTAATGAAATACGATGTCATTTAATTACTTTAAAATAATAAATCAATCCAGATTTTAATCGCTGTTGCAGCAATCAGTAACGCAAGTAGTACGCGAAGCGCCTTTGTTGGCATCGCTTTTCCTAGTTTAGCGCCTAAAGGAACTGCAAATATACTTGCTAAAATAAGAACAAGCACAGGACCATATTCAATTTGCCCTGTTATAATTTTTCCAACACTTCCGCCAATTGAGGAAATAAACGTAATGGCGAGACTGGACACAATTGTCACACGTGTGGGGATTTTTAAAATGGTCAACATAATTGGCACAAGTAAAAAACCTCCACCTGCTCCTACAATACCTGAACCAATTCCGACGATAAAGGCCAACACACTCCCTAAAACGCGTGGAAATGTTCGTTCAGCTAAAGTCAGTTCATTCTCTTTTTTCGGTATAAACATGAGAATCGTTGCAAGCAATGCAAGAATCCCATATACCGTATTGATGCTCGGTTCATTTAAAAAACTTGAACCGTAACTTCCGAGGAAACTCCCTACAAGCACAGCTCCCCCCATATACAGGATAAGCTCCTTATTAAAATAGCAATCTTTTCTATACGCCCATAAACCGATGAAGGAAGAAAAGAATACTTCTACTGCAATAATCCCCGATACTTGATGTGCTGAGAATGCGACGAGACCGAATAATGGAGGAATGTATAGCAACAGAGGAAATTTAATAATTGCTCCTCCAATACCTAGCATCCCTGATAATAGAGAACCGATAAATCCAAGGACAAATAGGACAACAACCAACGTCCATAGTTCATTCATTTGAACCCTTCTTTCTTAAAAGAAAGAAGCTGAGACCATCTAATTCATCTATACAGAAAAAACCAAGCCGCATCGGGACGCGATTTGGTTTTTCATGTACACAGACAATAGCATAAAATTTCTATCATTTGTCCCAACTTCTTTTTTTACTATGCTTTTTTAATATAAAAATAGAGGATATTCTCTTCTTCTAATTGTTGTAATAGCGTATGTTCAAGTGAGCTACACCAAGCTGTAAAATCACTAATTGCGCCTTTATCTGTCACTTGTACTTCTAAAACCTCACCAGAAGCCATCGTATCAAGTGCTTTTTTGGCTTTCACTATTGGCATTGGACATGCCAAGCCTTTTACATCTACTGTTTGATCAAATTTCATTTTAATTCTCCTTTTTATTAACTTATACCTTTAACGGACTGCACAACGGTTTGGACCAATTTCCATTTCTACTTGTTGCTCATCATCTGGGGTTATTTTCCCCATATTTACTTGACGAATTTCTTGATAAGCATTTGGTTGTGGCGGTAAATGATCCGTTACTAATGAACGAAAAACTTGTGCATCTTCTACTTGTAAGCCATGATTTTCTACAAATAATTCGCCTAATTTTTTTGCAACCGTTCCATTTTCATTTAGCTCATGAATCGCCATGAAATGTGCAGGTAAAACAATTAATTCTTTACGTTCCATTTGATAACGTGTATATAAAGTTTCGCGTAAATCCGCTACCCAATCTTCGGCAAGTCCTGCTAAATCTGGTCGTCCAATTGAATCAACGAATAGAATATCACCTGTTAATAAATACTGTTCATCTACAATGAATGAAGTTGACCCAATCGTATGACCTGGTGAATACATCGCTCTAATTTCAGTGGCATGGGAACCTAATGTAATTTTCATACCATCTTGTAATGGTGCGTAATCAAATACTACTTCTTCTGCATCTTTAGGTGGCATATAGTAAGTTGCACCTGTTAGTCGGGCAATTTTGCGTCCACCTGAGATATGATCCGCATGCAAATGCGTATCCAAGACATATTTAATTTCTACAGATTTACTTTTCGCAAATTGAATAAATACATCTGGGAAACGAACTGCATCGATAAGCGCGGCTTCTCCTTGAGCAATAACCATATAAGAAAGACAACCTTTACCTAAACGAACAAATTGATATAATTCGCCACCATTTGATAAATCACTCACTTTTATTGGTTCAACATACGTAGACCAAGATTTCATGCCACCTTGTAAATAACCCACTTGAACGCCTGCTTCTTCAAGCATCTCTGCGACCATTAGGGATGAGCCTTCTTTCGCACATACGACTAAGACCTCTTTAGAAGTAGGTAGTTGCGAAAGAATATCCTCTACACCATCCAATAACTCAAAGTAAGGGATGTTTAGATATTCAAAGTGATTTCCTTCAATTTTCCAATCCGTAAAAGCATCTGGATTTCGTACATCTAAAATAAATAATTCTTCGTTTTCAATTACTTTTCTTGCTACATCTGCAGCCGTCCATACTTTCATCATATCCATACCCCCATAGGTATAAAATGGTTTATTTTTTTGGCTCGGGCAAATACATTACCAGAGCCAGTACATTTTATACAGTTTATTTCATGTCATTTAAAAAGTTAATGTTGGTGTTGCATCTTTTGCATATTCAAGGAAGGTAACTGCGCCACCCACTTCAATATTTTCAACAAAATCAGCTACGGTTAATCCCATCATATCCATGGTCATTTGACATGCGATAAATTTCACACCTAATTCTTGAGCCATTTCAACTAATTGTGGAATTTCTGGAATATTTGCTTTTTCTAAGCCTTCACGCATAAATTCCTTTCCAACTGGTGTTTCTAAGTGATGCATACCTTGTTTATGAATCAAATTTAATCCTTCAAATGTGAAGAAAATGGTTACTTCTTTTTCCGTTGCTGCTGCAGCTGTTGCGATATTGAATACTTTATAAGCATCAAATAGACCGCCGTTTGATGCGATGATTGCTACTTTATTTGACATATTAAATGACCTCTTTCTTTAATTCACCTGTGTATGTACTCATACCAGGTAACACATTGTATATTTTTTTAAAGCCGGCTTGCTGTAATTGTTGTGCAGCTAAATCTGATCTTGTACCTGTACGACAAATCACGAAATATTCTTGATTCATATCTAATTTTTCTAGGTGATTTTCAAGCTCACCTAGTGGAATAGAAATGGCTGCTGGTATATGCCCAAAAGCATATTCTGCCGCTTCTCGTACATCTATAATCACACCATCTTTTAAAATGGCTTCTTCATTCGTGACCGTATGGATGAATTTCTTTTCTTGTTGTGCACTTTTTTGTGGATTGCATTTGCGAATATAGTGGCGTAGCACATTTTCTTGCTCGATGCTGCCAATGTATTGATGGCCAACAGCTGTTGACCACGCTTTTATGTCCGCAGTAGAGCCTTTATCTGTCGCCTGTATTTCTAAAACCTGACCTTCTTTTACTTCTTGCATCGCTTTTTTAGTCTTAATAATTGGCATCGGACAAGCTAAGCCCTTTGCATCTACTTGTTGATCTGAATGAATCATATACGCCTCCACCTATACCAGTTAGGGTATCTTTTTATAAAAAAATTTATTTCTCTACAGTGCCTTCCCAATTCAGCATGCCGCCTACCATATTCGTTACATCATAACCTTGAGATGCTAAGAATGATGTTGCTTGACCGCTACGCCCACCTGAACGACAAATCATGATATATGATTTATTTTTATCCAGTTCATGCATGCGGAACTCGAGTAAACCAAGTGGAATATTCACGATGCCTGGGATATGCCCCGCTGCTACTTCACCGACTTCACGAACATCGATTAAATGAAGTGTTTCGCCTGTCTCTAATTTTGCTTGTACCTTTTCTGTTGATATCTCTTTCATTGGTAAATCCTCCTAGTATGAACTCATGCCACCACGAACATTCGTGACATTTGTATAACCCATTTTCTTTAATTTTGAACATGCTTGTTTTGAACGCATACCACTTTGACAAATGACGACAATTTCTTTCTCCTTTGGCAGCTTTGAAAAGTCTGAGCCAAGTGGAATGTTTTTAAATTGCTTTAAGCCACGTGCCTTATACTCGGCCTTCGTACGCACATCGACAAAAACTTTATCTCTATCATTAATAATCGTTTTTAATTCAGCTGTCGATATATTCTTTATGCCTTTTGTTGGCAACATGCGCCAAACAAAGAATCCGACAATAACTGCCAGTAAAATCCACGTTATCATAAGTCACCTCTTCATTTAATTCGATTACCTTCATACTTATACCCCTATAGGTATGAGTATATTTAAAATAAAAAGCCTTATCGACTTTTCACTAATAAATCAATTGCTTGCTTAACAATTTGGTCTTGCTCATCTTTTGTTTCCGAATTAGCGATACACTCTGCTAAATTCTCAGCTACAATAATACCAATTGTTCGGTCAACTGCTGAGCGTACGGCACTTAACTGTGTAATAACATCTTTACAGTCCTTTTGTTCTTCCATCATGCGTAATACGGCATTTAATTGGCCATCCGCTTTTTTTAAGCGTAATTTCACTTTGTCATCGTAAGCCATTTTCATACACCTCTTTGCAAGTTATAAACGAATAATACTACCCCTATGGGTATAGTGTCAACTAATAATTTTCTATTTTCTCCAAAAATACTTTTAAATCCGACTAAATTTTGTCTATCCATCGGTATGGCTAACGGTTTATTAATTATATTGATATAATTAAGTTGATAAAATACTTTAACTGAAAAGATGTGTACTCGTATGAAAAAAATACTGTATTTACTTGCCTGTACATCCTTACTAGCTGCATGTGGAGCTGAAACACAGGATAGCCAAAACGAGGCTGCTCATTCACATGACATGGCAAAAATGTACAAAAATGATCAATATGCATTAAAAGACAATGAGGGATTACAACCGCTTACCTTTCCAAAAGTATTGCAACCTACCACTTCTGATGGAGAAAATGTGGCCTATACTTTAATCGCTCAAAAAGGCACAATGATTTTTATGGATGGTATAAAAAGCGAGACATATGGCTATAATGGGGATTTCTTAGGTCCAACTATCCGTTTGAAAAAAGGACAACATGTAGCGATTACCTTGAAAAATGACTTAGATGAACCAACTACCTTTCATTGGCATGGGTTAGAAGTAGCTGGGGATGTTGCTGATGGCGGACCACATCATACAATTAAAGCTGGTCAAACGACGACTATTCACTTCACCGTCAATCAAGATGCCGCAACACTGTGGTATCATCCACACCCTATGGGCAGTACAGCCAAACAGGTGTACAAAGGATTAGCTGGGCTTATGTATATTGAAGACTCATATAGTGAAAATCTCGATTTACCGAATAATTATGGGAAAAATGATCTGCCACTTATTTTACAAGACCGTACATTTATTGACGGGAAAATTCAATATGAAGATGTAGCAAATACGATGAGTACACTTGGCGATACAGTGATGATAAACGGGAAAGTCAATCCGAAACTAACTGTTGCGAAGGAAAAAATTCGTCTCCGTATTTTAAATGGATCCAATGCTTTAACCTACCAATTACAGTTTAACAATCATATGAAATTCCAACTATTAGCAACAGACGGAGGTTTTTTAAATACGGCGACACAGATGAAAAAATTATCGCTAAGTCCTGGGGAACGTGCAGAGATTTTAGTTGATTTGTCTGCGGTGAAAAATTCAACTATCACCCTTATGAATGGAGATACAAAACTACTTCCAATCGATTTAACGGGTGAACAACATGTTGCGTCTACTAGTTCCAATCAATTAAATGACCGCATAATTGATGAAAACCTACGTCATAAAACACCTGATAAAACCATCACAATGGAAGGTACGATGAATAAATTGGTATTAAACGGACAGAGTTTTGATGATAAACGAATTGATTTCAAGCAAAAACAAGGGGTTACCGAAGTATGGGAAATTGAAAATGCGATTAGTGATGAGGGGGCAATGGCACACCCATTCCATATTCATGGCACACAATTTGCTGTTCTTTCAGTAGATGGACAGGAGCCACCCGCTAATCTACAAGGTTTAAAAGATACAATTTTAGTGCAGCCTAATCAAAAAATTCGCATCGCTGTTCACTTCAAAGAAAAAGGTTTGTATATGTTCCACTGCCATATACTCGAACATGAGGATGCAGGGATGATGGGACAAATTAAAGTCGATTAATAAAAGATGGGCATTTGTTTCAATAACTAATTAAAAGAGCGACCACATTATTTTTAATGTAGTCGCTCTTTTGCTCTATTACCACTTTTCAAATGTTACTAAATTATTCACCGTCTGTTGTGAAGATGATGCGAATACCATTTGGATCGACCGTTGAAAAGGCTTGTGCACCACCAAATTCAGGGGCTTCTGCAAATTTTTCTACCGGATAGCCTGCGTTTGTTAGCTCTGCAGCTACTTGAGTTGCATATGCTTCATCTTTTAGAACAATTGTATATGATTTTAAGCCCGTAGCACTTGCTGGTAACGCTGGTCCACCTAAGCTATTCCACGTATTTAAACCGATATGGTGGTGATATTTACCTGTTGAAATGAATAGGGCCTGATTGCCATATACAGTTACCACATTATAATCTAATACATTTGTGTAGAATTCCTTCGTATGAACTAAATCCCTTACAGAGAGATGGATATGTCCCATTACTGTTCCTTCAGGTAGACCATTCCATGTACCATCCGCGTCAGCTAATACACTTTCAAAATTAACGGTCTCTGTTGACATATATACTTGATCATTGGCATCCCATTTCCAATCTTCTGCTGGGCGGTCAGCATAGATTTCAATACCGTTACCATCTGGATCATATAAGTAAAGCGCTTCACTCACATCGTGATCGCCTGCGCCAATTTTTACATTGTTTTCTACAAAATATTGGACGATATTTCCTAAATCTTTACGTGTTGGTAAAAGCAAAGCAAAGTGATATAGACCTGTAGCACCTTGTACTTGCTGTGCGTTCGCTACTTCTACTAATGAGATTAGACTGGTTTTACCATCGAATGTTAAGTAAGCAGTATCATTTGATTGCTCCAACACTTGGAAGCCAATAACTGATTTATAATATTCGATTGAACGCGCTAAGTTTGAAACCTTTAATTGCACATGTGATACATATAAATTTGGTTTTTTGTGAAATAAATTTGTCATGTTGTTTTCCCCAATCCGTTTTTAAGTTACTTTATGTAACTTACTATATATTAATAACTCCATATGGTCAAGTTTAATCATTCGTAAGTTCGATGAATTCATCATATAATGAACGAACAAAGATTTTTCATCTAGCAAAGTCATTGGTAAATGCAATGTTTGGAGGAATGGACAATGAAAAAACGACTTGCAATAACAGCATTTCTTGCCTGTTTCGTACCTACTATGACTACTCAGGCACAGACAACTGAAGATGTTCCACCGAAAAACATTATTTTTTTAATTGGCGATGGTATGGGAAATTCCTATACAAGTGCATATCGTTATTTCAAAAATAAATCAACGACTCAATTTGTTAATCGGACGGCTTTTGATGGCTATTTAGTTGGACAGCAAATGACGTATTCACAGGATGCAAAGGAAAATGTAACAGACTCAGCAAGTGCAGCGACTGCCATGGCAACGGGTGTTAAAACCTATAATGCGGCGGTCGGGGTTGATAATAATCTAACAAAACGACAAACCGTTTTAGAAGCGGCGAAAAAACAAGGAAAATCAACAGGAATAGTCGTCACTTCACAAATCACCCATGCTACGCCAGCTTCCTATGGTGGACATGATAAATCGCGAAAAAATATGCATGCGATAGCGAATGATTTCTATGATGAAAAGATTAATGGTCAGCATAAAATTGATGTCATGCTTGGTGGCGGTAAAGCCCAAATGATTCGCTCAGATCGTGATTTGACGAAAGAATTTAAAAAAGACGGTTATAATTATGTAACGACAAAAGAAGCCTTAGCTGCCAACACAAACCCACAGCTACTTGGATTATTTGCGAAGGAAGGCTTAACAAAAAAGCTGGACCGCGTAACGACACCTGATTTATCCGTTATGACAAACGCAGCACTAAAACAATTGGATAAAAACGAAGCTGGCTTCTTTTTATTAGTTGAAGGAAGTCAAATTGATTGGGCTGGACATGATAATGATATTGTCAGTGCGATGGGTGAAATGACTGATTTTGAAAAAGCCTTCGAGGCAGCTATCAACTTTGCGAAAGAGGACGGTGAGACGCTTGTCATAGCAACTGCGGATCATTCGACAGGTGGTTTCTCAATTGCGAAAGCAGGTAATTATAATTGGTATCCATCCATTATCCGTTCCGTAAAAAAAACACCCGATTATATGGCGAAGAAAATTAAAGCAGGTAGCTCTGCTTCTACCATCATGAAAAAATATATGAAATTCAGTTTAACGACGAAGGAAATTAAATCTGTTTCAGATGTCCGTAAGAAAAGTGTAACAACGATTGATAATGCGATTGAAAAAATTATTAATACACGCTCAAACACGGGGTGGACGACAAGTGGACATACGGGTGATGATGTGAATATTTACGCATATGGCCCAAGTTCTTCTCAATTTAGTGGGCATCTTGATAATACAGATCAAGCGAAGAAAATCTTTCAGCTGATTAATGGCACGGAAAAGACCATTATAGATAAATAAAAAGGAGTTCTGTGCATGCACAAAAACTTATGGCTCATTACTTTTTTCACCCTTTTACTCTTCGGCTGCACTGCCAAGGAAGCAGATACTTCTTATTTAAAAAATTATGTAGACAATCCACAAATAACAAGTGATGCGAAGCTGATTGAGCCGAATGATAGGCAAAGCTCTTCCAAAGGTTCAGTTGAACTAACACAAGCTAATTTTGAAAAACAAGAATTTACCGTTGGACCAATGAAGCTTACTTTTTATGATGCGAAGCAGATACAGGTAACACCTGATATCAGTATGATTGATTACTTTCATGTTTTAACAACAGACGAAGAATTTTCGATTGTAAAAACATTTCTATCCATTGAAAATATGGGTAATGAACTCGTCCAGTTTAATCCTGCCGCATTTGCAACAACTTCTACTGGCGAACAATGGACTTGGGAACAAGAAGCCTATTTAGATGAACTAAATGGTGCCTACGAACCAGGACAAACTAAAAAAGGAAATGTCGGCTTTATTTTAGAAAAAAAAGAGAAGCCAAAAAATTTCACCTTACAAACAAGTGATATTTTCGATGCGAAAAAAGATATCGTCTCTTCAGGTACAAAAATAACCTTACCTCTCACTGACTAATTGGCTGATTTATTACAGCTGATTGCCAATAGACATGTATCTCAAAAGAAAGGGCGAACCGCAATTGCCAGATGCGATTCGCCTTTTTAATATGTTCTCTCATTCGCTTCAAAGGAAAACTCTTGATGCAGTTTTTAACTATTTCTCTTGATTAAATCTCTACTTTTGTGCCAATCGCCGTTTTTACTGCCTGTTTGTACACACCAATTGCAACCGCTAAATCATAATAGGCCGCGCCTACCGATTTAAAAATAGTGATTTCTTTTTCATTTTCTCTTCCTATAGCTACCTTCGATTCCAATTGTTCCAACGTTCCATGAATCTGTTCAAAAGACCACTGGCCGATGTCATTTGCATACATAAATTCACCGGCTTCTTCAATCACTCCATGAAAGTCATCTACTACAATTTTATTTTCTGGAATAATTAATTTCTCATCAATTTCTCTCATCGAAGGTAAATACGAACCGACGCCATTTATATGTGTACCTTCTGCTACATATTTGCCGTCGAATACAGCAACAGTTGAGCGCGTAGCACAATTAATAATATGCGCACCCCTCACAGCCTCATTAACATCTTCATAAATTTCAATGTTGATAGCCGGATACATATGCTGTAATTTTTCTTTAAACAATTCTGCCTTAACTTTTGTACGATTGTACAATTGAATGCTTTGAATCTCTCTCACTTCTAAAACGCCGATTACTTGTTCGAACGCCATGGCACCCGTTCCTATTACCGTCAAAGAATTTGCCTCTTTTCTAGCGAGGTAATCGGTTGCGATAGCTGAAATGGCACCCGTACGTAGCCTAGTTAAATAAGATGCATTTAATAAAGCCAACAGCTGCCCATTTTGAGCATCATTTAATGCGAGCACGCCTTGTGTAGTCGGCAGGTTATTAGTTGGATTATTCGGAAAAATAGAGACAATTTTATTTGCAGCAAATTGTTGCTCTAAGTCGGCGCTTGGCATGTACAATATTGAAGCATTTTCTGAAGGAAAATCAATAACCGTCCTTGCAGGTGTTTCCAGCTGCTTGGCCTGTTTAGATTGTAAAATACCTTTCACAGCGATAATTGCCTCCTTCATCGTATAAAAGTCTTGTATTTCTTGCTCATTCAATATAATCATGTCAAACGCCCTTTCTATTTTTACGATAATGTTTTTAATTCACTCTCGTCTTTAATTGGTTTCTCATGTTTAGAGAAATCATCTAGTTCTTCTTCACGTCGATCTTTTACAGCCCATATTGAAATCAATGAAATAAGGCCTGTGATAATAATGTAAATGGCAATTGGCACATATGAATTATTAAATTCTAATAATAATGCAGTTGCTACAAGTGGAGCTGTTCCCCCAGCTAATGCCGCACCAATTTGATAACCTAAAGTAACCCCAGTATAACGCACTTTCGCAGAAAAAATCTCAGAAAACATCGTACCTAATACCGCAGTAATAGGTGCCCATATAACGCCTAAACCAATGACAGTTGCAATTAATAATGTTAGAAATGTTTTTTGTTCCAGTAACCAAAAATACGGAAATGCGTATAATACCATAGCTACTGCACCGTAAATATACATTTTCTTTCGACCGATTTTGTCTGATAGACTTCCCATAATAGGGATTAAAATAGATGTAACCAATGTAGCAATCATTACAGAAATTAGTACTTGTGTATTTGTAAATCCTAAATTTGATGTACCGTAAGAAACAATAAATGTACCAAAAATATAAAATGGTGCTGTTTCAACTACTTTACTACCAATTGCTATCAATACTTCTCTCCAATGGTATTTTAATGTATCTACTAATGGAACTTTAGGAATTTCACCTGATTTTTGAACTTCCTTAAATGATGGTGTTTCATCAATCCCCTTGCGAACCCAAAGACCAAATAGTACTAAGAAAGCACTAAATAAAAATGGAATACGCCACCCCCATGAAACAAATGCTTCTGTTGAAACAGTTGTTGAGATAAATGTTAATGCCCCAGAACCTAAGAACATTCCGATTGGTACACCCATTTGAGGTATTGAGCCAAAAAGACCACGTTTTTCTTTTGGTGCATATTCAACAGCTAATAATAGTGCGCCACCCCATTCGCCACCAATTCCTAGCCCTTGAATTAAACGAAGTGTCACTAAAATAATTGGTGCTGCTACCCCTATAGCTTGATATGTAGGCAATAGCCCCATTAAAACAGTCGCTACCCCCATCAAAGATAAGGTCATAACTAATGTTTTTTTACGACCAATCCTATCACCAATATGACTAAATATAATGCCTCCAAATGGTCTAATAAAGAACGCCAGCGCTAATGACGCATATGAAAGTAATAACCCAACAGTTGGATCTTCTGAAACAAAGAAAATTTGTGTAAATACTAAAGCTGCTACTGTGCCATACAAGAAATAATCAAACCATTCGATGGCACTCCCAACTAAACTTGCAATCCATACTTTCCTCATTTGCTTCTTCTCCATCTGAACACCCCTTTTAAAATTAAAGTAATACTTCAATTTAAATTTACAATTTTATACATTATTTTGTCAAGTTTTCTCTCTTTTATGTAATATTTTACTATAATTTGCATATTGTTTTTATTTTGGCTTCTTCATTCTTTTTGAGTTATTATTGTAGTGGAGGGGTTTTATGGAAAATACTGTTGGTAATCATATTCGCAAAATTCGTAAAGAAAAGAACAAAACCTTAAAAGAAGTTGCTAAAGGAACAGGCGTTTCAATTAGTTTTTTATCCCAATTGGAATTAAATAAAACAAGTGCAACTTTAGAAACACTAAAAAAAATAAGTTTATTCTTAGAAGTACATCCTAGTATTTTTTTCAATGAAATTGACGATCAAGCTACATATCCATTTCATTACACAGATTTATCAAATGGCATTTCACAAGCTACCTTTAAACCTATGTATGTAAAAATACATCCGGGTGAAAGCAAAGGGAATGAATTTTCTCATATTGGTCACGAATTCATTTATGTTCTCAAAGGAAATTTAACGGTGACTTCAAATGGCATTTCACATTATCTAAAAAGGAACGACTCACTTATGATTGACGCTTCTCTCAATCATTATTGGTTTAATGAAACGAATGAAACCACCGAATTTCTAGTTGTCACAACCCTATAGATGAACACTCCTACTAAATAGTTTTTAATTTCAGCAAAAAAGAAACGAATCATATATATGTGATTCGTTTCTTTTTATAAATCAGCAACTCATATGCTAATGAATTTTAAGTAAAATCAAAAAAGAGGTTCCTTCTTTTAAGAAGGAACCTCTCTTATCTAAATCTTTTTCAACTATATTCAGCTCATCATACTATTTACTCACTTAACTCAACCATTTGGGAGGTGTGTTTTTACTCCAATAGACATCACCTAAATTATGATGTGTGACGAAATTATCTGTGCTTGTATGATAATGAAAATTATAATAATAGCCTACTTGTGGTCTATTTTCTGTACGTACATGAAAACGAATTAAATCCTTACCTGTTTCCAAATTATAAATATTAAATATTTTCTCCGCATAATTCCCACTCGGGTCCTCTGTAATCGCTAATTGATTCGGCTTAATCTCTTCATGCTGTGCGATTGTTTCATCAATTGCTTCCTGCATTTTCGGGAAAATCATTTCATCAAAATCATTTTGTATTTTAGGTCCAATACGTGAACCAAATTTTTGATAAGATTGCTCTTTAGCTTCCGCAATAAGGTCTACTTTCTCTACCTCTTCAAACGAATAAACGGTTTGAGTATAGGCTTTATCTGACTGCCCAACAGATTGCGACTTTGCACTTGCTTGGCTATCAAGTATATTATTCCAAATAGTATGACTTGGCGTAATAACACCTAATGTTACAACAGCAACTGAAGCTACAAGAAATTTTTGAATCCAACTCTTCATCCAAACACCCACTTTTTGTCAAATTTGAAAATTTTTCTTATTATTGTTATATTACCAGTAGTGAATCCATTTCCTTAATTCTCTATCTATTGTACAATAAATAGAGAATTTAGTAGTCTAAAAACCTTTTGAAGGGAGTTTTTACTATGTCAACAATTGCAATTGGTTTAGGTTTTCTCGCTTTAATAGCTTATTTAACTTCACTATGTATTACGGATTAATTATTTAGACGCCTTTTCTAGTAAAAGGCTCCCAATTAATTAAAAATATGTTAATGAAATTAAAAATTAGGGATATAACTGGTATTAATCTTCGTTATTTCCAGCTATAAGGTATAAAAATGAACTGCACCCGGAATATTAGACAAATCTAATATTATGAGATGCAGTTTTTTTGTTGTGCAACTTAAATGCAAGTTAGGAACCATCCCAAGTTCTTTCCACCCTGTGTAATAATTGCTTTATATACTATTAATCAAATGAAGAGATAAATTGAAAATAAATGAACTTTATCC
>JAGHSJ010000026.1 GCA_018065935.1 Candidatus Kurthia equi | reverse complement strand
TTTATTATTTAGATTTTAATAAGCCTCGTATTCAGCAAGACGAAAAAGTCATGAGTCAAATTTTAGCCATAACCAATGTTAAAGATAATTCTGCTTGGCTTTTTGCTTTAAAGTTCGGCTACCATTTTTAAAATTTAAAGATAAAAAAACGAGCCGAAGCTCGTTTTTTTATCACTTTGACTTACCAGTAGAAGTTCACACCTAATTTTGCTACTGGCAACCAAGCGTATTTATCATCATTTTCAATTTTACGTTCTTCAGCTCGTAATGCTTGTTGGAAAGTATCATCACCTACAGTTACAGAGTCACCAGAACCAGTTAATTGAACAGTCGGATTACCTGTATAGTAAGCACCTACTTCACCGAAAACACCCCAGTTTTGATTAAACTTAGGTGCCCAACCAAGACCTACATATGGTGCGATATCATTTTCATAATCCATCTTACCGTTAATACGCACACCACCATCACCAGCTAGGAAATTTTGTCCATTTACTGAGAAGTTTTCACCTTGTAAAACACGACGATCTAGATCATATTTGTTATCAAGGTATGCTACACCTGCTGCTACATAAAGACCTTGAGCCGCTAAGCTTTGGCTATCGCCCCATGGACGTAATTCAGCATTTAAATAAACGTTGTTATTTTCCATGTCGATATCGTATTTAGATCCATTCACTTTAATGTCATCAGACCAAGAAATATCGCCACCGTTATAACCTAAAGTAACACCTACTTTCGGGCTTGCAGTCCAAGATAAAGCACCACCATAGCCTGCTGTACCCACTTCTAAACGAGCACCTGTTGGTACAAGTTGGTTTGGTTCAAATACATAACCATCGTGAACAACAGTATCCTCAGCCATTGCAAGACCTGAAACAGCAGACAGTGCAGATACAACTGCTAAAACGCGTAGTGACTTCATAAGTTTCTCCTCAAAAAATTTAATTTTTACATTCTTACTTTTGTAATGAGGGTGATGTTAAACCACAATATGATCACGTTTTATTCGTTTTTTGCTCACTTTTTGTTATTTTTTGATACAAATACAATTAACGATTGATTCTCTGCACATTTTTATATCTCGGAATCACAGGAATAACGATATTTTATCATTCTTATTTTCTTTTCATTTTCGCTTATGCAAATTCCCAATCCTTTAACATCCTTATGCATTTAAGGTATGCAAATTCAGAATTAATTGATTTTATCTTACTCATGATGGCTATTCTTAGCTCAATATAGTGTAAAATCTGTGAAAATTTTTTCAGGAAGGAAGATCATGTCTCAGCTTTCAACAATCATTGAACAAGCGTTTGAAGACCGTGCTAATTTCACTGCTGCAGACTGTTCTGTAGAAATTCGCCAAGCAGTTGAGGAAGTCATTGCTGGCCTCGATAACGGTTCACTTCGTGTTGCTGAAAAAATCGAGGGTGAATGGGTTGTTCATCAATGGATTAAAAAAGCAGTATTGTTATCGTTCAAATTGAATGACAACAAACCAATTGAGTCATGTGACCTTCAATTCTACGATAAAGTCGATACTAAATTCACAGGTTGGACTGAAGAACAGTTTAAAGCTGCGGGTGTACGTGTTGTACCACCTGCTGTGGCACGTAAAGGTTCTTTCCAAGCGAAAGGCGTGATCTTAATGCCTTCTTATGTCAACATTGGTGCTTATGTCGATGAAGGCACAATGGTTGATACTTGGGCAACTGTTGGTTCATGTGCACAAATTGGTAAAAATGTTCATTTATCTGGTGGTGTTGGTATTGGTGGTGTCCTTGAACCACTTCAAGCAAACCCAACCATCATTGAAGATAACTGTTTCATCGGTGCACGTTCTGAAATCGTTGAAGGCGTAATCGTTGAAGAAGGTTCAGTGATTTCAATGGGCGTATTTATTGGTCAATCGACTAAAATTTATGACCGTGCAACTGGCGAGATTCATTACGGCCGTGTTCCTGCGGGTTCTGTGGTTGTTGCGGGTAGCCTTCCATCGAAATGCGGTACTTACAGCCTATACGCTGCGATTATTGTGAAAAAAGTTGATGCGAAAACACGTTCTAAAACAAGCTTGAACGATTTATTACGCGAAGACTAAGTCTACATTTATTCGGAATATTTATATTCCTCGGAGTGTTCATCGCTCCTCGTCTCTACGGTCAAGTCTGATCGTAGGGATTTTTGTTTTTATGCCCTATCATTTGTTTTGGTTAAATTTGTTATGAATACGCTCCGATCTTCCGCTATTCCTGTTTCTGATCCGTCTGCGGGGTTACGCATTACGGAGATTTTCTATTCATTGCAAGGTGAAGCCAATACGGCAGGT
>JAGHSJ010000145.1 GCA_018065935.1 Candidatus Kurthia equi | reverse complement strand
ATTACATATACTTCATCACGTATAGAAAGGAAGTCCTAATTTGCAATCTACAGCAATCGAACAAGATCGGTTTATGCATGGAGTCAGAGACAGTATTCCCACCTTACTAGGTTATATAAGCATAGGTATTGCCTTTGGCGTTGTTGGTATTTCTTCGAATTTAAGCTTACTAGAGGTGAGTTTACTTTCTATTCTCGTATATGCTGGGGCAGCTCAATTTATATTTTGCGGTCTTTATTTAGTCGGCACACCTACTTCCATCATCATTATTACTACTTTTATCGTTAATTTAAGACACTTACTTATGTCTCTTGCTATCGCCCCGAGCTTTACTAACCAAAGTTTACTCCGTAACATTGGTTTCGGTACACTACTAACAGATGAAACCTTTGGCGTTGCCGTAACTAAACGTGCCAAAACAAATTTCTTAGGGCCTCGTTGGATGGATGGTCAAAATATTACTGCCTATTTAGCATGGATTCTCTCGTCAATTATTGGGGCACTTGCTGGGAAATGGATTCCAGACCCTCAGGTTTGGGGACTTGATTTTGCATTAATCGCCATGTTTGTCGCTCTACTTATCCTATCACTTCAATCGATTCAGAAATCAAAATTGGCTCATTACCTACTGTTAATAGGCTATATGGTTGTGATTATCTATTTTCTACTCTATTTTGTTCCTAATCATATCGCGGTACTTTTAGCAACAATCACAGTTGCTACAATTGGGGTGGTGACAGAGAAGAAATGATATCAACTTCTATGTTCTTATTACTAATAGGCTGTGCCCTTGTCACATGGGTACCACGTATTTTACCTTTTATTTTTGTTCGAACAATGAAATTACCCGCTATTGTCATGCGCTGGCTAGCCTATATCCCCGTATGTATTTTAAGTGCGTTAGTCATCTCCAATTTGTTTGAAAAGCACGATCAATTAGTTGTTTTAAATTGGCCCATTTTCTTTGCATTCCTCCCTACAGTGCTAGTAGCTATTTGGACAAAAAGCCTATCTATAACCGTGATTGTAGGAGTTGTGAGTATGGCAGCTATTCGCTTTCTCACGCTATAAAAAATGAGGCTGGACAAAACATCTTCTTCTCTCTTTTAAAATTCGAAACAAAAAGCAGAAATCGCATTAAAAAAATGCAAATTCTGCTTTTTTTATTCACAGGAAGTTTGTTATTTTCAACACTTTATGCCTATCCTCGTTTTTAATTTCTTAAAGCTAATTTTTACAATATGGGTGAAAACATTCGGCAAATAGATTCTTTAATATGCGTATAGATTGATTTATTATTTTCCATCGCCATCGTATATTCTTCGGATTGCTCGCAATCATTCAAGAAATCCTGTTGTAGCTTATGAACAGATGCCGTTCCGTCATATAAAAATACCATCAATTCTTGGTTTAACTGAAAGCTACGAATATCAAAATTAGCTGTTCCTATGGCTGCTTTTTCATTATCTACAATAATAATTTTATTATGAATGAAAGACTCGTTATCGTAATTAAATACACGGACGCCTGCTTTTAGAAGGGTCTTTCTATAGGAATTTGTGGCATTGAAAGATAAGAAAGAATCGCCTTTCCCCGGAATTAATACCTTAACTTCAATTCCTGATAAAGCCGCTCTTCTTACAACGGCTAGTGTTTCTTCATCAGGGACGAAATAAGGCGTAGAAATATAAATGGAGTGTTTTGCTGAATCAATAAGATTGGAGATGGCATCCCGTATAACTTTTTCAGAATCATATGGCCCACCCCAAATTACTTGTGCATGCTCATTTCCTTCATGATAGTCGGGCATAAAGTAGCGTTCTTTTCCCTCTTTGCTCGTGAACGGTTTACTACTACCTTCTCGATCTTGGACGAATACCCAATCGACTAAAAAAGAAGCCTGTAATTCTGCAACCGAAGGCCCTTCTATGCGCAAATGGGTATCACGCCAATTTTTAAAATCATCGGTTTTAGAAATATATTCATTTCCTACATTTAAACCGCCAGTGAAGGCCACTTTTCCATCAATAATAACGATTTTTCGGTGATTTCGCAGATTGGCTGTTCGAACTATCCAAGGTGAACGAATCGGATCATAGGCTAATACTTCAATGCCCGCCCGCTTCATTGGCTGTAAAAACCCATGTTTTAAATCACTCGAACCCCAACCGTCATACAAAAAACGAACTGAAATGCCTTGTTTGGCCTTTTCAATTAATTTATCACGTACTTTTAAGCCTAAGTCATCGGGATTAAAAATATAATATTGCATGTGTATATGATCGGTTGCCTTTTCTAACTCCTCAAATAATGAAGTGAATTTGGCCTCACCATTCGTCAAAATGGCCACTTTATTCCCACTAAAACTTTTCATTCTAGATAAATTTTCAATACGTTTTGCTAAGCTATCGGTTTCTTCACTTGGATCTATAAATCGCTCTTGATCGCTTAATAAAGAGCCAAGTAATCTTTCAGTTTCTCGAATTTGTATATTAGTAAAGATTCTCGAACGAGGATCTCTTCCAAAGAACAAATACATAATGGTACCTAAAGCTGGTAAGACTAAAACTACTACTATCCAAGCAATTTTATTTGGTGTTTCACGACTGTCATTAAATACTAATTTTATCGCAACTAGTATAGAGAAAATCTGAAATAGAAGTCCAATATAAAATAAATATGTAGCATCTAATTTATAAAGGCCATAAGCTACTGCAGCAACCAGTAATGCCATTAATAGTGTTTGTATAAATTTTACCAATTCTTACACCTCCTGTTATAATTATACCCAAAAACACAGGAACTTATCGTGAATTTACACGCTTTCATGCCTCTTTCATAAATTATTGTGGTATTCTATACTTTAGATGGTTTTAATTTCGGGCAATCCTGTTCTATCCAATACAAATAGAAATCCAAGGTTAATTTCACGAATTTTTAATCGATTAACGTCTTTAAGACAATGGAGGTTTATTTATGGAACTGTTAGTGCAACTGGCGATCATTATAGTTGCGACAAAGTTTGCCGGTTCAATTGCTGCTAAATTAGGTCAGCCAAGTGTATTAGGTGAAATCATTGTTGGTATTATTATAGGTCCAGCAATATTAGGTATTATACATACCAATGAGTTATTGAAAACATTTAGTGAACTAGGGGTTATCTTCCTGATGTTCTTTGCAGGTGTAGAAACAAATATTAAGGATTTAACTAAAAATATTAAACCTGCTTTATCGGTTGCCTTCATGGGCGTCGTCTTCCCATTCATCGGTGGTTACATAGTTGGTTCCCAATTTGGGATGAGCACGACACATGCAATCTTTTTAGGTATTGTTTTAACGGCGACATCAGTCAGTATCTCTGTTCAAACTTTCCGTGAATTGAATTTTATGAATACGAGAGAAAGTGCAACTGTTTTGGGTGCAGCTATTGCAGATGATATCATTGGATTAATTATTTTAGCAATTATGTTAAGTATAACTTTAGGTGGCGACATTAGTATTACAGCCATTTTAGTAAAGCAAATTATATTCTTTGCTATTATTTTACTAGCTAACTGGTTAGTCATTCCCAAGTTAATTAAGTGGATGACCAAACCAAAATTAAATGATTTACTCATTGTATTAGCCATTGTAACCTGTTTAGTCTATTCTTATTTTGCAGAATATATGGGAATCAGTAATATTATCGGTGCTTTCTTTGCTGGATTAGCTTTCACAAATCCTAAAACAAGTATTATTCTAGAAGAAAAAGTACTCCCAACAATAAGTGTACTGTTCATTCCTGTGTTCTTTGTCAGCATTGGTCTAGAGGTAAGCTTCGTTGGTTTCTTCGATCATATCTGGCTAATTATTATCTTATCAGTTGTAGCAGTAATCACTAAAATTATTGGTGCAGCTATTGGTGCTAGATTTACTGGATTTGTTGGCATTTCAACACTTATTATTGGTATTGCGATGGTCTCACGTGGTGAAGTTGCTTTAATTACATCAAAAATTGGGCTTCAAAATGGCCTATTTACAGAGGAGTATTTTACACCTATCATCATCGCTATTGTCGTAACGACATTAGTGACACCACCATTGCTTAAAATTTTTATCAGTCGTTCAAAAAACGCTGCTAATTCTCTTTAGTCAAAAGACGAAGATAAAAAGTAAATTTCTATACTATTATATGCATATAAAAAGGTAGAAACCACATAAACATATATGTGGTTTCTACCTTTTTTGCGAGCTACTGCCAGAGTTAAATATAAACAGTTTTCCGATGAAATGAATACATTTTTATAATACTTTATCTTTAAGCTGCTTATATAAAGTGATTTTCTCCAGATGCTTTAGCGTTTTGGAAAAAATATCTGAGAATCTACGATTATCCGCAAGAGCTACTGTGACTTGCTTTGTGAACATGGAGACTTCATCTAAAAAATGTTTGTTTTCCCATAATGGCAAATTCGCATCCAACGTATAATAACTCCCTATAGAGGAATTAAAAAGGACAGATTTTGTAAAAGCGTTTAATTTCTCATATAGCCAAAGATTTAATTGATTTGCTAAACAACAAGCAACTTGACATTGCAATACTCTATCTCCCGCAGTAAACTTCTGAAGTTGGTGAAATTTAGGGTTATTACGAATCGCATCAAAAATCAAAAAATCACTTGTGTAATACATTGTTTTTTCCATTGATTCCATGATACCCTTATCTGAAGGCTGAATCATTAACCAAAGATTAAAACAGTTTTGCAAAACATCTTCTGTACTTAACAAACCATTATCAAAGACAACTTCTGCACATGAATTTTCAAATAAATTAGTAAATTCAGCATATTGAAAATCATCAATAAAAAATAGTGATGCTTCTTTAGTTAATATTTCCCTCACGATTTCACCCCATTTAAATAGTGCAATGTTCTTAACGAGTAACTTTATAGCTTCAATTATTTCTTGGACATGTTTAATTAGCATAATATTTATCTATATCTTTTATAACCTCTTCAGGTAATTTCCAAACATTTTTATCTAAATTGGATACCTTTTTTCGCTATTTCATAGTCATTTACTCATCCTTAATAACCAAATAATTAAAATAAACTACTTTAACTTAGCTAAATA
>JAGHSJ010000175.1 GCA_018065935.1 Candidatus Kurthia equi | reverse complement strand
GTCATATATAATAATAGTGTGCTTAAATAAAAAGTCACAGGAAGGGTACTATATATTAGAGACAGATGCACGACAGGATAATCGGGCCAATATTATCCGAACTGAGCAAATGTTATCTACACGCGATAGGTACACCATAAGCTGCAATTACGAGAAATCGGATTGCAGCTTTCCTTATATTTTTGGGGAAATGAGTGATACAATTATTACTTTCAACAGTAATCATGAGGGGCGGTAGCTTATTGAAGCGTGAAAGGTTTCTGTACTTTTTTGGGTTAGTCACTTACATTGGTTTAGTTTTAATTATCCAAAACAAATTCTATTTAACATATAACTTTAAAAAAAAGAGAGTTGTTAAGGGGGCGTTTACATGGAAAAGGAAGAAAGAAAAGGTTCGGGCCTTTTAATTGTGGTATTAACATTTATTTTAATAATTCTAGTTAAACTTTTATTATCTTAAAAATGTTACTGAGTTTTTAGTGGAGGAAATATGAATAATAACGTATTTTGTGTATTCAAATTAGTAAATGATAGTGAACCGATATTATGGAAAATTCTTAAGAGCCGAGATATTGCTATTGCATGGATTGAAAAATATAGCGGAGAAGAACAGTACATATGGGAAGAATGGTCGGTACACGATAAATCACACCTGCAATAGATTGAAAGAGGAAAAGAGGGATGATATGACTTCTGATTTAGAGAAAATGTGGACCGAAGAGGACGTCCCTACTTATTCGTTAGACGAAACAATGCAATTGCTGAATGTAGGTAAAACTGCTTTAAATAACCTTGCTCAAAAAAGGATAATTATAGAGATTGAAAATCCAACAGCGCCTAATAGCAATCGAATGAAGCGCAGTTATACGATTGAAAGTGTAGACCGCTATAAAGCATTTTTAGATAGCCATGTAACAGTCGCAACGATTTCCAATGAGTTCTCGATGCCGCGTACTTCTGTATTTAACTTATTGCGACAGCATGAATTACCTTATAACGTAGATGCAGAGAACTTTGTGAAGCGAACTGCTTATGTAACAAAGGATATTTATTTAACAGTAGTGGATATATTAAATGACCGTAAGAATGCTACATTTGAAACGCGAAGAAAAGCAGATTTTTATTCAAAAGGGTACGGTTTATTCCAGCCATTTAATTTTCCGAACGGACAGCAAAAACGACTTCAATTTAACGAGCAATTAGAGTTAGGTTTTTTTGGTCCAGAGGGGTTTGAACGTGTGGAAAGCGCGGTGAAGAATGGGGCAATACCTCACTATCAAATTAGTAAAAGCAAAACCTTCCCGAAAAATCACTACATGCAGCTGCAAGTATCCGTTTATAACCGCGCTATCTATTTAATAATCGACCAAGCATATCAACAAATCGGTTATAAAAATATGTACATTAAGGTAGCAAATAATAAAATTCATTTGTTCCTAAAACAAACAGCTTTGAAAAGTACGAGGGATCCAATCGACAAAGCAGGGGATTTTGATGAAATCCAGTGGGAAACAGGTGCTTTTGAATGGAATGGTGATGACCTTGTGCTGAAAAGCGGTTTACAAGTGCACAGTGTCTTTATGGAGGATGAGCTTGCCGAAGTCTTATCTGCTTATGCGAAAGAGCATAATATGCGCGTAAATGATGTAATTAAACAAGGCTTCGAACTGCTTAAAAGGGAAGTAATTCAGTAGTTAAATAGATTACTTTAAATAAATAAACAATTACATAGTATATTAGCCATTCGTTTGAGAGCCATTGTACAAGGTGATAAAGTACAACGGCTCTTTTTATTGTTCCTCTTTATTAGGAAATGCTTTCTTACGAATCTGACCTATTTTACTGTTGTAGAATTTCTCCACTTCATAAAATGGAATCCATATATCAGCTGCGATAATTTTATCCTCAACCGTATCAAGAATATAATTTTTTTGTTTTTTCTGCGGTATGTTTTGTACAACTGCCTCAATATAAGCTGATTTCATCCATTTGTAGATTTTTTCACGTTGCGAAGATTTTAATTGCGAGAACGATTTATTGGCTTGCAGTAACTTTCCATCGGATTTTATATGTTTCGCCATAACATTCCCTCCTTTTAGAAAACTATAACTACCCGAACCCCCTAACGTCAAAGACTTTATCGAGCATAACTACTATAATTAAATATAAAGGTAAATGTTGTTTATATAAAAAGTATTAATTAAAGATTTATAGGAAAGTCTTGTAGTAATACATTACATACGTTAAAACTTGAAAAGCCTTTAAAACATTACTTGAAATCACAAGGAGGAAAATGATGCTTTCGGAACAAAACTTCAAGACATTGGTGAGCCACATCGGTGAAAACCTACAAAAAGTAGAGAATAGAAATGATTTAATTCAATTTATTAATTGGCTAGAACCCTACAAAGGTCTGCTGGAACAATTAAATAGAATAGAAGAACTGGAACAATCTCAAAAATTCAAAATTGATGCGGATTTATTAGAAATCCCTACGACTAGCGCATCTATTGAATCGAGCGAATCTGAAATATCTCACGAACTAATACAGCCAGAGCAAACTTTAGTGACGGAAACACTCGAAGAAACAACAAAAGAACAAGAACCAATGGAAGAACTACCACAACCGAAGACAGAAGTTGTTGAACCTAGTTCAATGATCGGTAAAGAGTTTGTCTTTATTCAATATATAAATGGCGGAATTTTAGAAGGTTTAAACTATCGCATTACGGAAAATCTAGCATATCGATTACAACTTAAAAATGGTTATCGCCTCCGTATTTTAGAACATATAGGTACTTTCTCTGACGGCACCCCTCGCTACATGTTCGAGGTCTCAGACAAAACCGTACTCTTTGACAATCGAATTAAAGTAGTAGAACAGGCTATCGTTGAGGTTGAAAATAATCGTTATTTTATCAGCAGAACCATAGCTGCGCCAATTAGGCATAAAGGAAAACAAGTGAAACTGTATTTACGCGAGAAAGATATTGAACGCTATCATATAAATGAAGGGGCTATCATAAACGGCCGTTTCTACACAAACAACTTAGCAAGCTTTACTGTTACGTGGAGATACTATACAAATTCAGTAAACACAGTGACGCCGATTGAAAAAGCTCGATTACTGCAACGTCAGAATCAGAAGAAAAAAGATAGTACACATATTGGTCCGTCTATGTTAGATCGTATTAATAAAACATTATTAATCGGTAAAAAGATGGTGATTGTAGGGCTCGAAAGTAGAATGAATGATTTTAAAAACATATTGGCTCATCCTAATAATGAAAATTTGAATATCGTCCATTTAACGGGAGACGAAAGAGAAGCCGTATTACGTAGTGAAGTAAAGAACGCAGATGTTGTTTTGTTAAGTACAAAAGAGAACAGCCATGATGCAACCATATCAGCCGCAGCCATTTGTAAGGACTATGATGTGCCTGTTACTTCAACAGATGCAGATGGCTTATATAGCTTATTATTATGTGCTATTGGTTTATTGGAACGTAGTGAAAGATTAATTAATTAAACTGTTTAGTTAGAACAACAGCATAGAATGAATTACCAAAGAAGTGTACTTGTTTCATAACAAGTACACTTCTTTAAATGCCAAACAAACTTTGTATTTTCATATTGGTATGGTTTCGTAGTGCCATGTTTGAATAAGTGACTTTTTCCGTCAAACCCCGCTGTTTAAATAAATAGTCAGTTGCAAATTCATCGATACGCTTTTCCTCTTGTAATGACATACCGATTTTACCCATTCGATTCTTAATTTCAATACGTTCCTTTAAGGCTTTTTGGATGGTGCTTTCAAATAGGGCATCCATGGCATATTTAGCTTTGAATATATCTATATGTTTACGATCTCGCTCTAAAGTGCGTATGGCTAACTCAATTAAAATAAACTCATGCGCCAGTACGTGGTCAAATTGATTCATCATAAGCGCTCACCTCGAAGTAATTGTACCAAACAAAAAAAGAGTGTGCTCCATTTCTGCACACTCTGTACTATTTTACAGGGGAAAAGAATAACGGAAAATCTTTCTTACAATACACCTGTGCCAATCAACCAAACATCTAAAGCTTGAACAAGATCAACTAAAACCGAAGCCATAGCACATTCCCCCTTTTTGAAAATAATACCTTTTATAGAAAAATAATGGTAAAATTATTCATATCTGAATAATAGGAGGGATAATATGCTTTCTAATACAATTAAACAAGTCCGATTAAGTAAAGGCTTAACTCAAAAGTTTGTTACGAATGGGTACTTGTCGCAAGCGAACTATTCGAAATTTGAAAAGGGTACGATAGAGATTACCGCTTCGGCATTGATAGGTATTTTAAACAACTTAAATTTAGAACTTGAAGAATTGCTATTTATCGACAATGACTATCAGTATTTAGAAAAAGAAAAAATATATAGAGAGTTTTTCCGCACTCCTGTAAAAAATCAAAATCTATTAGAAAAATACGTTTCGAAATCTGATAATTACCTTGCCAATACTACAGACGAATTGATTACTTTCATTCGAAAAATAAGCCTTATTTTAATTGAGACAATCAAAAATAACGACATATATTTTAATAAAGAACAAGCGAGGAATTTATTAGATGTGTTCGCTAAGAAAGAGCATTTATACATAAAAGACCTATATGTTATCAATAGCATCTTCTTTCTATTTCCTATTGAAACCGCGCATTTAACAATGGAATACATAGAGCGAGCACTAAAAAAATACGGGGATTTTCAGTCCGTTAATCGGCTTGAAGTCAATTTACGGATGAATTATAGCTTAATGCTATTAAAAGAAGGCTTAGAGGAAATGGCGCTGCAGCAATTAAAAATCGCCTTGCCGTTGGTGCAAAATTATAAGTTGAGTGTCCAAATGGGGATTTTATATATCCGTATGGGGATTTGCAACAATAACTTAAAAATACCGGTAGAAGTCAATTATATAAATAAGGGGATTGCCATACTGGAGGTACTGGAGGAAACAGAACTATTAACGAGTATGACACTGGAAATTAATCGTTACCTTAAATAAGCAACAATGAATGAAAGGTGGAACATAAACAAGTTCCACCTTTTTTGTTTACACTTTTTCGGTGCCGAAATGCAGTGAATACACAACAACCCTTTTTGATGTTATGTTAAATTTTAACATCTTTTACATTTATTGTTGCAGTTTTTCGAAGAAACTGCTACAATCAGAATATGAAAAATTATCATACAACGAAAACAACCGTATCGTTCATTAGATATAATTTAGTATTTTGCCCACGCTACCGACGACAAATTTTTACTGATACACAATTATGTGCGGCATTTACAGAAACATTACACTCGATCCGCGATGAGATGGGTTTGCTCCATATTGAAGCAAATTTTGGAGTAGATTATGTACATTTAATCGTACATGCCTTACCTCAACATAGCGCCTACGACATCGTTAAAAAGATTCGAGTCATCACAGGAAGAAAAATTAAAGAAGACTTTCCGCAATATAGGTCAATGGAGGTTGTTTGGACGCGAAATTTTCTTGCTACAACAAAGGAAGTTCTCTCACAGGAGGACATTGATGCGTTTGTTCAACTTCAAAGAAAACGCGGATAGTAAAAAAGGAGAATACCATCAATGTATAAAACATCAGAACTCATGAAATTATCAGATACCGAATTAAACGACTTACTTCGCCAAGAATTACATATGGAAGGAGAGATGGAGGCGCTTTGTCGTGCAACTATGATTGAGCGTTTAGTCGCTTTAAATGCTGCTAAACAAACCGAATACTCCGCATTTACATGGAAAGTAAGCTTTGACGAAATTAATTGGATTGATATTGAACCAGATTATGCTTACTCCAAAGAAGCCGTTTACCAATACTTATTGAATGGGGGAGGTTTTATATTATTTGAACAATGGTGTGTTGAAAATAATTATACCTTTGATGAAAATGAACAAATTACCTTCTACCTTGGTTGCGTTGATCCATTTACTCCTGAAATTTCAGTAAATGCTGCCTTAGAGGAAATTAATGCAATGGCATGGCGCCACTCTGGGGAATTAGCCGATGGCTATTTAATGACAGTTGATGAAGCAGCTAAAGAAGAACTGCAAAAGCAATTAAATGGAGTCTTAAATAATTGGCTTACCAAACAGGATTTACACCCAGCCTTCAATGCAATGACGAATATACAATCCTTTTCCTTACCGCATTGGACATTAATGCAAACTATTTAGGAGGAAGTTTTATGTTATTGCAAGTTCAAAAATGCCCTTACTGTGAGCATTCGGTATCCGATGAAGATACTGTTTGGGGATTGGGCCAAGAAGTAACCGTTTGTTGCTCTCACTGTGAACAAACGTATCAAGTGAAACTCATATTCACTTTTGAGGGATATGAAATAGAAAAAGTATGTCAGCTTTGTAAGAAAGAATATTTTAACGACTTTCCTACATGCGATTGCTCGGCATCTGATAGTAACAAATTGAACCAGTGATTACGCTTACTTAGTACAGTACATTTCAATTAGTTATGATAATAGACGATATTAATATACAGTGGGTATTTGGTCTGCCTTACTAATGAAGACTGACAACAAGCATTCCATCTTCCAAGAAAAACATCATTCGAAAGAGGTTCAGTTTTATGGAGAAAAAACACATTTATCGAGTTGCAATGTCATTTCCTATGATTAAGCATGATAAAAAAAATCAAACAGAATTAGAATTAATCGTTAATGAAGCTGTTAGCGTTAATAACGAGAAAAGCGTTATGTACACAAAATACACTCGAACAATGGTAAACGCATTAGTATCCGCACTTTATGTCTCGCTATTTTTAGCTTCATCTACGTTTTATCTCGGACCTAAAACGCAAGTTATCTTTATTGCATTAGCATTACTACCTGTTTATTTTATCTCCGCTAAAAACATGTACCGTCATGCATCATGGTTAGCATTTAAAGACGAAGTTGATCACAAGCTTTATCGTTGGGAAAAAGCATTAGCTTACTTGAAGTCCAACTTACGCAACACAATCATGCAATGTGCCATTACTGGAGCATTTTTCGCCATTTCCGTATTCATTTTACTGATGGCAGAACAAAGTTTTTTATGGATTTTACTTTTTTCTGTAGGTTTGTTTACATTTACATCTTTCTTATCACTACAAGCTCGTTTAATTGGTGTAGCCATAGCAAATTATAGTTTATTAAAGGACAACGATACTTTATAAAGGGAGCCTTATACATATGAATAACAATAACCAGGAGCGCATTGAATTACCTATTTCTGTTGTTGAATTAATGAAACCGTCGATTGCATCCGCTTTGGAACTATATGAAAATGAATTAAAATGGGATACCGAGATCCATTTTCGCGCGGTAACGCTTCGGTTTGAGGAACTTGAGGGCACAGCAGAACAAGCGCACGCAAAGTACAACTATTTCAAAGAGTTAGTTGAAGCGTGTCCTGAATACATTTATTTTTTAAATCCAGCACAATTTAAAGAAGTATTCCATGTTCTATTTGTTGATTACTGTATCGAAGACGAATTGAAACGTACACAGGAAACGATGAAACTCATTGATTTCAGCAAGTATGCTGTAACAAAGCAATTCAAACAGTTTATCTTAGAATCTTTAGAAGATATGCCAACGTTCCATCAAGCACCCAAAAAACTTGTGGAGATTGTCTATAACGATGTTCAGTCCTTTATTTGCCAGCGATAATGCTGGCTTTTTGTTTTCCTTAAAAATATTCCTACTGCTTTAGACGGCTTTTTATATTCTTTTTATTTCGGTACGCTATTTTGTGTATGTTTTCAAAATAAACGTTAATTTATGTATAATTTGTACGATATAATACAAAAGATTAACATTTGCGACAGGGGAATTACAACATGATTAAATTTAGATACCGTAGAAACTTCCTAATTGGTAGCTCTGTAATGCTATCAGCATTACTTTTAAGCGCTTGTATGGAAACAGGCGACGATTTACAAGAAAAAGCCGTTAAAGCGGCCATGCAAGAAAATAAAGAGCCTCACATACTTTCAGTAGAAGGTTTAGCTGATTTAGCACAAACAACAGTTGAGGATTTTGCCAATAACTATATTCAATCATTTATTAAAGATACTACTGTATTGAGTACGCTTTCGGACTTCATGAATCTAGGAGACTTGACCCTAACTGAAGAACAAGCTGCATCAAATGTAGAAGCATATTTAACCGAATTAAAACCGGCGCTTTTAAAGTTAAGACAAAGTGAAAGCCAAGAACAAATCACATTATACAAAGCGCAATACATAGAAAATGCCACTGGTTCCAAAGCGTCATTTGTATTCGACGAGACGTATTCAATGAGTGAAGGTGGTCAGATAGATTTTGAGGACTTACAGAGTGGGGGGAAAGAAGAAACAGTCCAATTTTTACTGATTGAATCACCAAAAGAAAATGAACCATTCGCACAAGAGGCAAAAGAACGTACAGAACAGTTATTGGCTAATGCAACAGGTATTACGGCTATGTACGACATAGGAGATAAGAAGAATTCAGAAGGTGATAACCTCATGTACGTCTTAGTTGATAATCAATTAATTCAAGAGATCTTGGTTCGTGAAGGTTTAGCAAGAATCGCTAATGTAGTAGAGCCAAATACATTGTATTTTGACCGTTTACAAGAAGCTCAAGTAGCTGCACAAAGTGAAGGAGTCGGTATTTGGAACATCCAATAAGTACATTTTAGTTTTTAATAGAAAAGAGGTATTAGGTTTTATGACAGGGCAGACAACATTTGCAATTTATTACTCGCGGAAAGAAATACTTGAAACATTAGGTATTTCCAATAACCGCTTTTATACATTTTTAAATAATGGCTGGATTCGTGAAATTCCGAACCCAGCCAATTCCCGTAAAAGCGCTTTGTATTACGCTGAAGACGTGGACAGATTAAAAAATCAAATGGAACTTTATTCAAAGTACATAATGATTACTGAACTTGTAAAAGAGTTAAAGACAAATAAGGCTAGAATTAAACGTATTTCCCAACGCTTAAAAATCGACTACATCACAGTTCACGATTCAATTATTGGTAAGGGAGAACGTATTCTATTTTCACAGGAAGATGCAAACAAGCTGCGCCATTATTATGCAACAGAAGAAACACGCACAGTCAGTAGCAAAACGCATTTCGCTGATACAAGCGCATTTTTTGATAAAGAGTTAAATATTGCACTGTATCAACCATTTTTTTCTCCAAGAACCGTTGATCAGTCGCAACGACTAATCAAGCAAGCGGGAAAATGGGGATTCATTGAAGCCGAAAATAACGAATTTATACCTTATGAATATGCTATGTCTCATTTAGGTTACTTTGCTGAGTATGAGGTCAATATGCGAAAGCACAGTATAAGCAAATCAAGTCCAGTAAGTTCGCAATTGCAATTTGAGTTGAATGTATTACAGGAAGAAGATATGCAAATTTTAGATATTCTTTATCAGATTTCTGGAGTTAATAATTTACGACTTGAAGCGCATCCTTTGAAGGAAAATCATATCAATGTCTACGCGGTAAAGGATATTGTAATGGTAGAGGATGAATTATTAGAGGTACTAGACCTTCCCGCTTGGCAAAGCCGCTTAAAACAAGGATACCTTGAAGTAAATCACAATGAATTGTTTTTAATCAGTCCAGTTAAACGAACTACCGTTTTATTTGAATTGCCTACACATCTTCAAATTACGGAGAAGGCAGAGTTATCAAACAAGACTGTAAATGACTTTATCAATGAGGCGGTTGAGCATTACCTTAAATTCGGACCAGGTGGCGTTACTAATGAAAACAAGTAAAAAAATAACACATTTAATTATTTGCCAAGATTGTCATACGAGAATCCCCGATAACGTTGAATATATTTACTTTAAAAATAAATACTTTTGCAAGTCTTGCTACGGAAAAGTGATGGAAAGCATCGAATTAACGAATATAGACCCAACTAAAATCAAAATCGTAACAAACAATCTTGATATTTGAGTAATATAGCTGTATAATTTACCCATACTATTTTTCTTTCACTTTTTCTACTGTCAACAACCATTCCCTACAAGGATTCTAAATTGTTGACGATTCACAAACCCACACAGTCTTTGGATTGCATGAAATAACATACTTAATTCATTTACGATTATTCGTATCTGTTTTTTGAATGTTATCAAGCAAACCAAAGGCTTTTTTTGTGCGCTTAAAACGAATCACACACTCCTTTTATCGTGTGTCAGTAAGTAACTAGAGAGATTAATTTAGTATCCTAGCAAACAACTATATACTAATTTATTAATCGAGAGGGGCATAATTATTATGCGATTTAACACAAAAGACAACAAAGTGATATTTGGAATTGATTCAGTACAAGATTTCTTTATTCAAGTGTACGACGATGAGGAAGATATGATTTTTGCTATGCAAGAAACCTTTCCTACATCAATGACACCATTTTCTTTCGAAAACTTAATCAAGCATGTATCAATCGAACATTTACAAGAAATTATGAAGACGGAATGCCGAATGGCTTTTAGCTGGGATTTCAGAGCATATTTCAAAGACCGTTGCCTAGTTTCTGATGAACTAATTGACCATGTATTAATGAATGTTCACGAATTAGATGCAACTGCCATATTAACTGCACATCAATTTATTGCGGAAAATGGTAACGAGCATCAACTCATTTTAAAAGATTACCGATTATATGAAATGTATCAATTCCAATGTGATCCAGAGGAATATGATGAACGTGCAGGTGATGCGTTATTTTACAATACTTATACGCATACGCATGAAATCTATACAATTTGGCTAGATTCATTCGATTCAGACGGAAATGTTTCGTTTTATCTATGCTTGCCATCCGATGCAGAGGATGAAGAAGAATCAGTGGTTGTTCATGGAGATGATGTAAACATTATTTATTCCCATGAACGAGTAACTGAGCAACTATTGTGTCCGTAGTACCGGCGAAGAACAAATGCCATGCATTCCTTCCTTATTTTTATACAAGGAAGGAATGCTGCATTAAACAAGGACTACTTATTTAAGACTAGCAGATTACAAATTCTATATAATTT
>JAGHSJ010000051.1 GCA_018065935.1 Candidatus Kurthia equi | reverse complement strand
ATATTAATGTATTTTAATTTAAATCAGATATCAGCTTAATTGTTTTATTTTTTAGTTTTATAAAGCAAGTATTTGGTTTTTATTATATTTAGTTTTGGTGAGTTTGCTGGTTAATTATTTTCTATTTTTTTGTTTTTTTTGAATAGAGAATATTATAATTTTATTGGCTTTTAAAATATAAATGGATGAATCTGTGGCTATAGAATTCGTGGCTAAATCTAAATTACCGACTGCTTTTGGCGATTTCGAAATTATTGTATTTCAAGATCCAGATACAGGTGAAGAACATCTTGCTCTTTCTCAAGGGTTGGATGCTGCTTCAACGAAACCAATATTAGTCCGAATACATTCTGAATGCTTAACTGGCGATGCTTTCGGTTCATTAAAATGTGATTGTGGTCCACAATTACATTCCACAATGAAAATGATTAGTGATAAAGGTCAGGGAGTTATTTTATATTTACGTCAAGAAGGTCGTGGTATAGGTTTGACGAATAAAATTCGTGCCTATGCGCTCCAAGATCAAGGACATGATACCATCGATGCAAATTTGCTTTTAAACTTACCGGCAGATGCACGTCACTATGACATGTGTACGATTATGCTTGATTATTTAAAGATTAAAGAAGTGAGACTAATTACTAATAATCCGCTTAAAATTAATGCCTTAAAAGATTTAGGTGTAAATGTGGTTGATCGTATTGCTATAACAGTAGGTTTAAATATATTTAATCAAGGTTATTTACAAACTAAACAAGAACGCATGTCACATATGTATGAACAATGTGACTTTTAGTAGATGTAAATTTTATTAATTTCTTAAATTAATATATTGGATTAAAAATGCTAAATAAAATTCTATTAATATCATTTTGTCTTATTCCATTAAATGCAATTGCAGATGAAAATCAGCCTGCCATCAAAAGATCAACAGGCTTTAGCACAGGCTTAGGTATTGTGGGAAGCACAGGTCTATATATTGGCGAAGATACAAACCTTACGCCAGTTCCCCTATTATCTTATGAAGGGGATCGCTTCTTTTTACGTGGGCTCTATGGAGGCATGAAACTCTATAAAAATGAGTTATTCACCGTGAATGGCATCGTGAACGTCAATATGAATAAACTTGATGTTGATGACTTAAATGAATCGAAGTTGGCTCAAAAAAATTTAAGTAGAGTACAATTAGAAGATCGTGATATCAGTGCTGATGTTGGTTTAGAAGCGATAGTGAAAGTACCCTATGGCATTATTTCTGTGCAAGCAGTCAATGATATTGGCAACGCCAGTGATGCGGCAGAAGTAAAAGCTAATTATCAGTATTTTTGGCGCTTAAATAATCAATGGACTCTTATGCCAAATGTGGGAGTAGAATGGTTGTCAGATAGCCGAGCCAATTATTATTACGGCACACTAGATAGCGAAGTCGCTAAGGGCGTAGAAAAATATAGACCTAATAACCTCATTATTCCGTATCTTTCCTTAGGGGCAAGTTACTCATTGAATCCAAAAATAAGAGTAACTTCGGCCGTAACGCATAAATTTTTACCCGATAAAATAGTAGATAGTCCCTTAATTGATAAAGATTCAATGACCAACTTCTTTATGGGAATTACCTATAAATTCTAAGTTTATCTAAACTTAACGTAATACAGCTGATACCAAGTCAAAATGTAAGCCCCAAATAGAAATGTCCGGTTTCTCCAAAGTAAAAATGTCCGCTTTTAGAATACTCAATTAGAGATTTTCTTAGCGGGCGGCTTAATCTATTCAGCTCTATGTCAAATAAACGATTATCAGTCTTGCCAGAAGTCGGTGATCGACGCATAACTCAATCCCAGGCTACTCAGCTACTGCATTTCAGAACGCCAAGTCAGACGTTTAAGGCAAATATATAATACTCAAGTGGCTGGATTAGCCCATGCTGGTCGTGGCCAAACCAGCAACTCCCAACTTCCTGAAGAACTCAGACTCAAGTGCTTCAATATTGGCGCTGATCAATTCCATGGTTTCGGATCCACCTTAGTGCATGGAAAGTTCACTACCATTCCTAACGTCAATATCTCAATAAAAACAAATTATTATTTGTCTAATCTTTAACTTCGCTCTTTAACCAATTAACAATATTCATAACCTCACTGTGAGAACTATTTCTTCTTGTTATCGCATAAAAGTTATAGTCACAATATATAAAACCAAAAGGAGCTATGACCCTTCCATTCAATATTTCTTTTTCTACTAAAATTTGAGGTGCTATGGCAATACCTAACCCGGAAACAGCGGCTTCTATCATTAAATTTAGACTATCAAAATAACGTTCACTAGATTTAGGGATAGAATTAAGCCCTGATCTATCCAACCATATATGCCATGCGTTTTTATTGGAATGGGTATGAAGGAGTGGATAATTCAAAATATCATTTACCGTATTTAAATCATATGTTTTACCATTACAAATAGGTCCCATGTTATCAGGAAATAACATGTATTTCTCCAGAGACTCCGGAAGCGTTTGACCTAGATTCAAACTATTGATAAAAATATCAATTTTTTCTTTTTCCAGTAACTTTAAATCATTGCATGTCATTAATTTAACATGGATATTCGGATAAATTATTTCGAGTTTTTCTAATCGTGGAATTAGCCAATTAGCCATAAAACTATGAGATGCTCCAATAACAATTTCAACTTCAGCAGCTTTATTTGTTAATTCAAAGACACATTTTTCTAGACCGTTAAAAAAGTGAGTACAAAGGCGGAATAAATCTTCTGCATCTCTTGTTAAAGAAATAGTTGATGAATGGCGAATAAACAATTTTTTCTCAAGCCATTCTTCCAACTGTTTTATTTGATGGCTAACAGCACTATGGGTTACGCATAGTTCTTCTGCAGCTAAGCTGAAACTTCTATTTCTAGCCACCGCTTCAAATGCTTTCAAAGCATTTAACGGTGGTAACTTTCTACCTTTCATGGTGTGAATTTTTCTAACATCATGATCTAAAAATATATCAATTATATAAAAAATGGAAATCTTTTAAGATTAAGAAAATTTTGATTCTTCAAGTGATATGAAATGACAATACTTTATACAGGTAATGGTCCTGATAAATCAGGCTTTTTTGGAAGATTTGGCGGGTGCTACATGCCTGAAAGTCTTATGCCTGCACTTCAAGATTTAGAGCGGGAATTTAATATTATTCGAAATAAAGCCGAGTTTTGGACTGAATATCGACACATTTTAACCGATTTTGTTGGTCGACCTAGCCCTCTTTTTTATGCAAAAAATCTAACAATGTATGCTGGAGGAGCCAAAATATATCTTAAAAGAGAAGATCTGAACCATACAGGTGCCCATAAGATTAATAATTGTGTTGGACAAATCTTGTTGGCTAAATTAATGGGTAAAACAAGAATTATTGCAGAAACAGGTGCTGGACAACATGGTGTTGCAACAGCAACAGTATGTGCTCTCTTCAAGCTTAAATGCACCATTTACATGGGTGAAACGGATGTTCATCGTCAGCAAATGAATGTTGATCGAATGAAATTACTAGGCGCCGAAGTTAAGAGCGTTCAGAAAGGTCGTGGAACCCTAAAAGATGCTATGAATGAGGCATTACGTGACTGGATCAGTAATGTAGACACGACCTATTATCTCTTAGGAACCGGTGCAGGCCCTCATCCCTATCCAACCATAGTGAGAGAGTTTCAGAAAATTATTGGCATAGAAGCTAAAAATCAAATACTGCTGAAAGAAAATAAACTACCTGATGCTTTAGTTGCCTGTGTGGGTGGCGGATCCAACGCACTGGGACTAATGCACCCATTTCTACAAGATACGAATATCAAAATGTTTGGGGTTGAGGCTGGTGGAAAAGGAACAAACAGCGGTGAGCACGCTGCATCTATTTCAAAAGGTAAAGTTGGCGTCCTGCATGGTAATTTGACTTACTTATTACAAGATTTAGATGGACAGATTCTAGACGGACATTCGATATCGGCAGGATTAGATTATCCTGGGGTGGGTCCTGAGCACGGTATCCTGTTTGAAACAGGGCGCGTTACTTATGTAACTGTAAATGATGAGCATGCAGTCAATGCATTTCAGATTTTAAGTCAACAGGAGGGAATTATACCGGCGTTAGAGAGTGCTCATGCTATCGCATATGCAATTAAGCTGGCCAAAGAAATGCAGCCTGAACAGACCATTATTGTCAATTTAAGTGGAAGAGGTGACAAAGATTTAAATACAGTCAAAAAATATCTCGCAGGAGTAACCGAATGAACCGTTTAGACCAAAAATTAAGGGAACTAAAACAGGAAAAGCGAAGCGGTCTGGTGTGTTATTTTACTGCCGGAGATCCTGGTTTCGTAGAAAGCTCTAATTTGTTTAGTCAATTAGGCCAAGCTGGAGCAGATATTATTGAAATTGGCATTCCATTTTCTGATCCTGTTGCAGATGGAGAAATCATTCAAGCTGCCCATATCAGAGCTTTAAGTGCTGGTCAAACAGTGAATAAAACTATCGAATTGGTCAAAGAAATAAGGTTGAAGGATAATAAGACACCAATTGTATTCATGACCTATTTAAATCCCATTCTGCAATACGGTTTTGAAAAACTTGTATGTGAAACAGAAAATCTTATTGAAGGTATCCTTATTCTAGATGCACCGCTTGAATATCAAGATCATTTTAAATTGATATTAAATGCAAAAAATATGCACTTAATATCTATGACGGCTCCAACTACTCCTGTTGAGAGGTTAGAGCAAATCTCAGCAAGTGCGACAGGGTTTTTATATCATGTTGCGGAAAATGGCCTAACCGGAGGAAATTTAAATCTGCCCAATCTTGAAAAAAAGATTGCTGAAATAAAACCAATCTTTAATATTCCTATTGCAATTGGCTTTGGGATCAAAAATGAAAGTCATGTTAAAGCTTTAGCGAATAAAGCAGATCTAATCGTTGTAGGTTCAGCACTTGTTGATACTTTTTTTAAGAAAGGGGTTAATGCTACTTTAGAAAAAGTAAGAGCTTTTTCACAGGTACTTAAACAAACTAAATAATTTTGTATAAAGGGAGAAGAGAATTCTATTCTCCCATTTTTTACTTCTAAGATTAGTCACTTTTTAT
>JAGHSJ010000368.1 GCA_018065935.1 Candidatus Kurthia equi | reverse complement strand
GTTACATATATTATTGACGAATGATTGGAAAATATGTACACTGTGTAGAAACATTTGTTTTCTCTATAAACACAATTCAATTTTAATAGATAAGGATTTGATGACATGAAAGTTTGTAAATTTGGTGGTACTTCTGTAGCAAGTGCAGAGCAAATAAAAAAAGTAGCAAAAATTATTCAATCAGATGCATCACGTCGCATTGTTGTCGTATCAGCACCTGGTAAAAGAACATCCGATGATATCAAAGTAACCGATTTATTAATTGATTTAGCGAACACAGTTATTGCGAAACAGCCATATGAGGAAAAAATTAGAGAAGTAGTGGCACGCTATGAGAATAATGCTATTGGATTAGGTCTAGGACAGGAAATCAGTGAAATTATTACGTTAGATTTACAAAAACGTTGTAATGAAGCGGCTTATTTGTCGGACGAAACAATCATGGATTATTTAAAAGCGAGTGGGGAAGATAATAATGCAAAAATGATTGCCGCTTACTTTAATAGTATTGGTATACCCACACGCTATGTCAGTCCTAAAGAAGGATTACTAGTTAACAATGCACCAGAACGTACAATGGCAATTGAACAAGCCTATGAAAACTTAAGTGTGTTGAAAGATTCGGAAGAAATTATTTTATTCCCTGGCTTTTTTGGCTATACAGTAGATGGGCAACTGCGTACATTTGATCGTGGAGGTTCTGATATTACAGGAGCAATACTTGCTGCTGCAGTAGATGCTGAATTATATGAAAACTTTACAGATGTAGACTGTGTATTTAGTGCAAACCCTAAAGTCGTTAACAACCCTGCCGAAATCACTGAAATTACATATCGTGAAATGCGTGAATTATCGTATGCTGGTTTTTCTGTTTTTCATGATGAAGCCTTGATGCCGGTCGTGAAAAAGGGCATTCCAGTCAATATAAAAAATACAAACAATCCGAGCGTTGCAGGAACTAGAATTGTACCGAAACGAGTTGAAAGCAAACGACCTGTCACAGGTATTTCTGCGGATTCAGGATTCTCTATACTATATGTATCAAAATATTTAATGAACCGAGAAATTGGTTTTGGTCGTAAACTTCTCCAAATTTTAGAGGAAGAAAATATTTCATATGAGCATACACCTTCTGGCTTGGATGATATTTCCGTAATTATTCGTAGCTATCAGTTAGATAAAGCAAAAGAACAACGCATTTTATCACGCGTAAAAGAAGAGCTGCATGCAGATGATATTAACTTCAGACATGGTTTTTCAATGATTGTGGTTGTAGGTGAGGGGATGAAGTTTAAAACAGGTTTAGCAGCTAGTGCAACGACAGCAATTTCTCGTACAGGAGCAAATATCGAAATGATTAACCAAGGTTCATCAGAAGTTTCTTTATCATTTGGTGTACTTCAACAATATGAAGATGAAATTTTAAAAGAATTATATAATGAATTCTTTACAGCGGTTTCCGTTTGAAATAATCACACATCATAAAGGTTTGTATATAGAAGCCTATTCACTTAGAGGAAACTCTGAATGATTAGGCTTTTGTTATCAAATATAAAAATTAGAGGAAAAGCAAGGGGGATTTATTATACA
>JAGHSJ010000040.1 GCA_018065935.1 Candidatus Kurthia equi | reverse complement strand
ATTTTAAATAAAACAGTTACGATTGAGCGTTGCGTAAATCGTATTCAAGAAGTATATGCAGGCAATCCAGACAATTTGAAAGACTTTACGAAGCAAGACAGTATTATTTTAAATATTCAGCGCGCATGTGAGGCAAGTATTGATTTAGCGATGCATCTTGTGAGTGAGCATAAACTAGGTGTGCCAAAAGCGAGTCTTGACGGTTTTAGACTGTTACAAGAAGCTGGACTACTGGATGCGAAACTCGCAAAAACACTGATGAATATGGTAGGCTTCCGCAATATCGCTGTCCATGATTATCAAGCGCTAGAACTGGATATTTTAGAAGCGATTTTGGAAAAGCATATCGGTGATTTTAAAGTATTCACGAAAATTGTCTTACAAGTAGAAGAATGAAAAGAATACCTAACAAAAGTAGAAATTTCCACTTTTGTTAGGTATATTTTTAGTGATTATCAATCAATTGAATTGATTAATCGGTTATAATCGATTATTATTTATCTATACAAATAATCGATAGGTGTGATAAATATGCAAATGAAGGAATCTCCAACGATTGAATTCAAACGAGAATTAACCGATGCTGTCAAGCGAGAAATTATTGCTTTTGCTAATACGCAAGGTGGAGAACTATATATTGGAATAGACGATGACGGAACGATTATGGGATTAGAAAATGCGCATAAAACATTAGAAGCCGTTTCTAGTATGCTACATGATAGTATTCAGCCAGATATATTAGTGCATACGCATTTAAGTGTAGAAATCATGGAAGGTAAAGAGATTGTAAAAATCACAGTCTCATTAGGTACACGTCGTCCTTATCATTTAAAGAATAAAGGTATGAAGCCATCGGGCGTATTTATTCGCTATGGTACATCTGTTACCAATGCATCTGAAGAAAACATTCGTCAAATGCTTATGGAATCAGATGGAATGAATTTTGAAACGGTACGTAGCTTACATCAAGAGCTTACTTTTAATGAGGCCATGTTGGTATTTGAAAAACAAGGACTAAAATTAGGTGTAGAACAACAGCGTACTCTAGGGTTTCTGACAGTAGATGGTTATTATACGAACTTAGGGCTGTTATTTTCCGATCAATGTGAGCATACGATAAAATGTGCACGCTATTTAGGCAATGACAAACTAGATTTTCAGGATCGAAAAGAATTTAAAGGCTCGATTTTGACACAAGTAGAAGATGTTTTTGAATACTTGAATCTCTATAACGCGAAGTCGGCTCACTTTGAAGGATTGCAGCGTATTGAACAAGAAAAATTTCCTTCCTATGCTTTACGTGAAGCTTTAATTAATGCGGTAACACATCGTGATTATAGTTTTAGCGGAAGTATTTTAATTCATCTTTTTCAAGATCACTTAGAAATGGTTTCATTAGGTGGTTTAGTCAAAGGACTAACGATTGAGGATATTGAATTAGGTGTATCGCAAAGTCGAAATCCCAAATTAGCGAATGTCTTCTATCGGTTAAAATGGATTGAAAGTTATGGTACAGGTTTACAACGTATGAAGGAGAGCTATAAGCAAAATAAAGAACAACCATTTTGGACAATTGGTCCTAATGCATTCGTTGTTACTTTACCGAAACACACACTTCATACACCTACTACTGAAGATGAAGCGTTATATGATTGGTTAAAGGAACACCCAGAATTTACAACGAAAGAATTAGAAACCCATCTAAATAAAAGTAAAGGAACTGTCCGCAAAATAGTGGCTGATTTACTTGGAAAAGGACAAATTATCCGACTTGGAAATGGCCCATCTACAAGGTATCAAGTGAAGTGAATTTTTTTTGCGAACACTAATTCAATGATAGGTATAAAGAGAAGAACCTACGGACAGTAAGCGTCCGTAGGTTCTTTGCTTGTAGGTAGAAATAACAAAAGTAGAAATTTC
>JAGHSJ010000009.1 GCA_018065935.1 Candidatus Kurthia equi | reverse complement strand
CAGTACATTTTGATATTATAGTAATAGCTAGAATACGTAGCTATTTTTCTACTTAGTAATACTATTTCACAAGGGGGATTCACAGATGAAGAAAAAATCAGTCTTTCTAGTTATACTATCAGCATTGATGGTTGTACTAGCAGCTTGTGGCTTCGGGGGTAAAGATAAAGAAGAAGGCACATCTACAGAAGGCAGTAAAGATTCTAAAAAAGATTTAAACTTAGTTATTCCATCAGAGCCACCAAGTTTAAATCCGCAAAAAGCTACAGACAGCACTTCAGGTGCAGTTATTCGTTCAGTATTTGAAGGTTTAACTCGTGTAGACAAAGATGGTAAAGTTCAAAATGCAGTAGCAGAATCAGTAGACGTAAGTGAAGATAAATTAACTTACACATTCAATCTACGTGATACAAAATGGTCAAATGGTGATGCTGTAACTGCAGGCGATTTCAAATACGCTTGGACTTACGCATTAGATCCAAAAAATGCATCTGAATATGCATCAATCCTATACCCAATTAAAGGCGCAGAAGCTTTTAACTTAGGTGAAGGTAAAGAAGCAGATTTAGGAATCGTTGTGAAAGACGATAAAACTTTAGAAGTAACACTAGAAAATCCAACACCTTACTTTACTGAATTAACAGCATTCTATACATACATGCCTGTTAATGAAAAAGAAGCTAAGAAAAATGAAAAATGGTCAGCTGAAGGCGGCGAAAGCTACGTATCAAATGGTCCATTCACATTATCTGAATGGAAACACTCAGATTCAATCACTCTTAAAAAGAACGACACATACTGGGATAAAGACAATGTTGCACTTAACAGCGTTAGCATGAAAATGGTTGAAGCAGAATCTACTGCTAACCGTATGTTCAAAAATGGCGATATCGATTTCTTAGGTTCTCCATTCCAAACAGTACCTCTTGATGCAATTGACGGATACAAAAAAGACAAGTCACTTAATATTCAAGATTACGCAGCAATCTATGAGTACAAATTCAATACAACTGGTAAATTCACGAAAAATGAAAATATCCGTAAAGCTTTAACTTTATCAATCGACCGTCAAGGATTAATTGACAATGTAGTTAAAGGGGAACAAAAACCAGCTCTAGGTATGGTTCCATCTGCAGTTGCAGGCTTTGAAGAAGATGCAGGTTACATCAAAGACAATGATATCGAAGAAGCTAAAAAAGCTTTAGAAAAAGGTATGAAAGAATTAGGTATTAAAGACGCTTCAGAAATCAGCGTTGGTATTTCAATCAATACTTCAGAAGCACATGCTGCAATCGCGCAGTACATCCAAGAAGGATGGAATAAAAACTTAGGTATCACTACTAAGATTGATAACTCTGAATGGCAAGTATTCTTAGACAAGATGACAGCTCTTGACTATGATATTGGTCGTATGGGTTGGATTGCAGATTACAACGATGCTTACACATTCTTAGAGCGTTACAACTCAGCTGAAAACGGTAACAACGATACAGGTTGGGAAGATAAAGAATACACTTCTCTAATGAAAAAAGTTGTTACTGAAAAAGATGAAGCAAAACGTTTAGAAGAACTTAAAGCTGGCGAAAAAATTCTTATGACTCAATTCCCAGTTGCTCCAGTTTACTACTACACTAACCTTTGGGTAGAAAAAGATTACGTGAAAAACATGGCTCCAAATAGCCTTGGCGAAATCAACCTTAAAGATGTAGATTTAGAAAAATAATAGTTTCTAGGCTATCTGTCTAAAGAATCTATTAAGCTACAAATATTAAAGGCTGCTCTTAGTCGAGAAAATCGATTAAGCGTAGCCTTAATTTTTTCTGAGAACTCTAAAGGAGGTAAATGTTTTGCTGAAATATATTTTAAAAAGATTAGGTTACATCTTGGTCGCATTATTTGTTATTGTTACCATTACATTTTTCTTAATGCGTATTGCTCCTGGTAGTCCATTTGCTAGTGAAAAAAGTATGCCACCAGAAATTGAAGCGGCTATGAATGCAGAATATGGATTGGATAATCCATGGTATATCCAATATAAAGATTATTTAGTATCAACAGCAACATTTGATTTTGGTCAATCAATGAAATACAAAGACCGTTCCACTAATGATATGATCTCCGAAAGTTTCCCCGTGTCTTTAACGCTAGGGATTGAGGCAATGCTCCTAGCAGTCGGTTTAGGGGTACTAATTGGTGTTGTCTCAGCTCTCTACCATAATAAATTCCCTGATTATTTGGCGACCACAATTGCCGTATTAGGGATATCAGTACCATCCTTTATTTTAGCTGGCTTACTACAATATTTTGTCGGGCTAAAATTACATTGGCTGCCTATCAGCGGATGGGATGGATTTAAATATAGTATCTTACCAGCTCTAGCAATAGCCTTCACACATATGGGTTTTATTGCTAAATTAACTCGTTCGAGCATGCTGGAACAAAATAACTCAGAGTATGTAAAAATGGCGCGTGCAAAAGGTATTGGGAAATGGACGACTGTATTTAAGCATACATTGCGCAATGCCTTGCTACCAGTAGTTACTTATTTAGGGCCATTAACAGCAGGGGTTGTAACAGGTAGCTTTATCGTTGAACAAATCTTTGCTATTCCAGGCTTAGGTAAATACTTCGTAACGTCAATTACAAATCGTGATTATACAGTCATTATGGGCACAACCGTGTTCTATTCAATGATTTTACTGTTAGCGGTATTAATTGTAGACATCGTTTATGGCTTTATTGACCCACGTATTAAACTGGGAGGGGCGAAGAAATCATGACACAAAATAACGAACATATCTCAGCAGATAAATTTAAAGTAGTTGGACCAGATAACAGTAAAAATGACCAGCTTGCTTCTAAATCGGTTTCGTTTTGGAAGGAAGTATGGCTTCGTTTTACACATAATAAATTAGCGGTAGTAGGGATTATCGTCATTGCAATCGTGGCATTAATGGCTATCTTTGTCCCATTTTTCTCACCTTATAAATACAATGAAATTCTTGGTAAATTTAATGAGGCACCAAATGCGTCCAATTGGTTTGGTACAGATGATTTAGGACGTGATGTATTCACACGTGTTTGGTACGGCGCACGTATTTCATTATTCATCGGTCTTGCAGCTGCATTTATCGATTTAGTCATCGGTGTAGCTTGGGGAGCAATTTCAGGTTTAGCAGGCGGACGTGTAGACGATATTATGATGCGTATTGCCGATGTATTAACAGCGGTACCATACTTACTAGTAGTTATCATCTTATTAGTAGTTATGCAACCAGGTTTATTGCCATTGATTATTGCACTATCTATTACAGGGTGGGTAAACATGGCGCGTATTGTTCGAGGAGAAGTACTGTCAATTAAAAATCAGGAATATGTTTTGGCCTCACGCACATTAGGGGCAAGTACAAAGCATCTGATTACACGTCATTTAATTCCAAACGCATTAGGGGCAATTATTGTAACGATGACTTTAACAATTCCAAGTGCAATCTTTACTGAGTCATTCCTAAGTTATATTGGTTTAGGTGTATCTCAGCCTCAAGCGAGTTGGGGAACAATGGCTTCCGAAGGAAATAACGCTATTGATACGGCTCCATGGCGTTTGATTTTCCCAGCATTATTTATTTCTTTAACAATCTTTGCATTTAACGCAGTAGGCGATGGCTTACGCGACGCATTAGATCCGAAACTACGTAAATAGGAGGGGTGGAATCATGAGTGAACTTATTTTAGAAGTAAAAGATTTGAAAATTAATTTTAAAACATATGCAGGAACAGTTCAGGCTGTACGAGGGGTTAACTTTACACTTGAAAGAGGGAAAACCTTAGCAATTGTAGGTGAATCAGGCTCGGGTAAGTCGGTAACGAGTAATGCGTTAATGAAGCTTATTCCACAGCCTCCTGGTGTGTATGCAGGTGGGGAAATTTTATTTCAGGGAAAAGATTTAATTCCTTTAACAGAAAAACAAATGACGAAAATTCGTGGGAATGAAATCGCAATGATTTTCCAAGATCCGATGACAGCATTGAATCCAACGATGAAAGTCGGAAAACAAATCATGGAAGTTATTATTAAACATAAAAAAGATACATCAAAGGCAGACGCAAAAAAACGCGCAATCGAATTACTAGACCAAGTGGGGATTCCATATCCAGAAAAACGTTTTAGTCAATTTCCACATGAGTTCTCAGGTGGTATGAGGCAGCGTGTAGTTATTGCGATTGCATTAGCTGCAGATCCTAAATTGTTAATAGCGGATGAGCCAACAACAGCACTTGATGTAACGATTCAAGCGCAAATTATCGAGTTGATGAAGGAAATTCAACGCAATAGTAATACATCTATCATCTTCATTACCCATGACCTTGGTGTTGTCGCAAACGTCGCAGATTTTGTTGCAGTTATGTATGCAGGACAAATCGTTGAATACGGCACAGCTGATGAAGTATTCTATAATCCGAAGCATCCATATACATGGGGACTTTTAGGTTCAATGCCCGATTTAGAAAATAAATCAGATGAGCTATTACGTACAATTCCTGGCTCACCACCAGATTTAATTCATCCGCCAAAAGGGGATGCCTTCGCAGCGCGTAACGAATTCGCGATGCAAATTGATTATGATGAAGAGCCACCGATGTTCCAAGTATCAACAACACATTTTGCAAAAACTTGGTTATTACATCCGGATGCACCAAGAGTTTCAGTTCCGGAAGCAGTGCAAAAACGTATTGATGGCTACTTAGCGAAGGAGGAGAATTCAAGTGCCGAATAAAATATTAGAGGTGAAGAATCTTCACCAGCATTTTGGTTCCATTCGAGCGGTAGACGGTGTTAGCTTTGATATTTATGAAGGTGAAACACTGGGCTTAGTTGGTGAGTCGGGTTCAGGTAAATCAACTACAGGACGTTCAATCATTCGTCTATATGATATTACTGAAGGTGAAGTGCTTTATAAAGGTGAAAGTGTTCATAATCGTAAATCAAAAAATGAACAGTTGAAGTTCAATAAAGAGATGCAAATGATTTTCCAGGATCCTTATGCATCACTTAATCCACGTATGACTGCCGGAGAAATCATTGCAGAAGGCTTTGATATCCATGGTATGCATAAAAATAAAGCTGCACGTAAGCAAGTAATCGCTGAATTATTAGAAGCTGTTGGTTTGAATCGTGAGCATGCCAATCGCTATGCACATGAATTTTCAGGTGGGCAACGTCAGCGTATTGGGATTGCTCGTGCATTAAGCCTAGACCCTAGCTTTATCATTGCGGATGAACCAATTTCTGCTTTAGACGTATCCATCCAAGCACAAGTAGTTAACCTACTAAAACAATTACAAAAAGAACGTAGCTTAACTTTCTTATTTATCGCGCATGATTTATCTATGGTGAAATATATTAGTGACCGTATTGCCGTAATGCATCGTGGAAAAATTGTCGAGTTAGGTACTTCTGAAGACATTTATCATCACCCTGTACATCCATATACAAAATCACTACTATCAGCCATTCCATTGCCAGATCCACGCTCAGAAGCGACGCGTGTCCGTATTCCTTATCAACATGAGGAAATTGGTGACGCTGGTAAAACACATGAAGTATTCCCAGGCCATTTTGTATATGGAACAGATGAACAAATGACTAAATGGCGTCCATAAATACCGGAGTGAAGAAAAAAAATGAAGTTTTCGCTCCTAAACTTTCTTCAACAAAAAAATAAACGGCTTTGTTATGAACTGCACCCCGATTGGTAGACAAACAATTGAAGGTGCAGTTTTTATATGGTTCGAATTCTTTTATCTAAATAGTGCTAAAAGACAGAAAATGATATTTATATGCTATCATATAGATGTTAAAGATTGGAAAATACTATTTGAGGAGGATTTTTATGAAGAAAAAATCACTTTTAGTACTTTTTGTTTCCTGTATGCTGTTACTTTTAACAGCTTGTGGATTTGGCGGTACAGATAGTAATGAAGAAAAAGCTTCAAAAAAAGAAAGCAAGGATTTGAATTTAGCTATTGTGTCAGAACCACCTAGTTTAAATCCACAAAAGGCGAATGACACAACATCAGGCGCTATTGTAACTTCTTTATTTGAAGGTTTAACACGCGTGGATGATGCTGGAAAGGTGCAAAATGCCTTAGCAAATAAAGTTGATGTGAGTGAAGACAAGCTTACATATACATTCACTTTACGAGATGCAAAATGGTCTAATGGAGATAAGGTTGTAGCAGGTGATTTTAAATATGCTTGGACATATGCGTTAAATCCTAAAAATGCTTCAGAATATTCATCTATCCTTTATTTCATTAAGGGTGGAGAAGCTTACAACTTAGGAAAAGGTTCAGTAGATGATGTGGCTATTGAAGTAAAGGATGATAAAACACTAATTGTGACTTTGGAAAATCCTACACCTTACTTTACAGAATTAACAGCATTTATGACCTATCTACCAGTAAATGAAAAAGTAGCAAAAGAAAATGACAAGTGGACAGCTGAGGGTGGAGAAGGTTACGTAACCAATGGACCGTTTACTTTAAGCGAATGGAAACACTCAGACAAGTTAACATTGACTAAGAATGATAATTATTGGGACAAAGAAAATGTCGCTTTAAATAAAGTGAATATAAAAATGGTTGATTCAGATGCAACAGCTAATCGCATGTTTAAAAATGGTGATTTAGATTTCTTAGGTGCACCTTATCAATCCGTACCACTTGATGCGATTAATGGATACAAAAAAGATAAAAGTTTAAATGTAGAAGATTATGCTGCAATTTATGAATATAAAATGAACACGACTGGGAAGTACACTAAAAATGAAAATATCCGTAAGGCTTTAACTTTAGCAATTAATCGTCAAGGCTTAATTGACAATGTTGTAAAAGCAGAACAAAAACCAGCGCTAGGTATGGTTCCTTCAGCTGTAGCAGGATTTGAAGAAGGAGCGGGCTATATTAAAGACAATGATATTGAAGGTGCAAAAGAGGCCTTGGCTCTAGGGATGAAGGAATTGAATATTGATAAGGCATCCGATATTGAATTGGGTCTTTCATTTAACACATCTGAATCGCATGCAGCCATTGCACAGTACATTCAAGAAGGTTGGGTTAAGAATTTAGGTATTAATGTGAAGTTGGATAATACAGAATGGCAAGTATTCTTAGATAAGATGACTGCTTTAGATTTTGATGTAGGTCGTCTTGGATGGGTTGCTGATTATAATGATGCGTATACATTCCTAGAACGTTACAACACCTCAGATAATGGGAATAATGATACTGGCTGGGAAGATGAAAAATACAAATCACTGATGAAGGACGCTGTGAAAGAGTTAGATCCAGCAAAACGCTTGGATTTATTCAAGCAAGGGGAAGAAATTTTAATGACGCAATTCCCTGTAGCCCCAATTTATTATTATACGAATATTTGGGTTGAAAAGGACTATGTGAAAAATATGGCACCTAATGGTTTGGGGATTATTAATCTAAAACAAGTAGATATAGAAAAATAGTATGAATGGAGAGAATGGCTGCAAGTTTTGGGCTGTTCTTTTATTTGTAATTTTCTAAAAATTAAACAAAAAGTGCTTGTCGTTATAGTACAATAGAGAGAGTAAATCTACATACATAGGAGAGTTCAAATGACAATTTCAACGATTATATTTGATTTAGACGATACACTATTATGGGATAAAAAAAGTATTGCAGAAGCATTTCGCTTAACATGCGAAGAAGCAGCTGAAAAACTAGGGGAAACAATTGATTTTAGTCAATTAGAAGAAGATGTTCGTGCAGCGGCAAGAACTTTATATGAAGCCTATCCAGTGTATGCGTACACACAAATGATTGGAATCAATCCGTTTGAAGGCTTATGGGGAGATTTTGATGACCCTACACCACAATTTCAAGAAATGAAAGAACTTGTTCCGAGTTACCGTCGCGATGCATGGACGAATGGTTTACGTTCATATGGAATTGAGGATGCAGCATTAGGTGCATATTTAGGTGAATACTTTGTTGCAGCACGTAAACGTAGTCCATTTTTATATAAAGAAACATTTGAAGTATTGGAACAACTAAAAGAAAAATATCAGTTAGTGCTATTAACAAATGGTGCGCCAAGCCTCCAAAATACAAAATTAGAAATCACACCAGAATTAGTTCCATATTTTGATCATATTATTATCTCTGGCGATTTTGGTAAAGGAAAACCAGATGCCTCTATTTTTGATCATGTCTTAAAAACGGCGAATATTACAGCAGAAGAGGGGATTATGGTTGGCGATAATTTAATGACCGATATTTTAGGTTCTTCACGTATCAATATGAAAAATGTATGGATTAATCGTGAAAATAAAGAGCCATCTCCAATTGTAACACCGACATTTGAAATCGATGATTTAAAACAACTACAACAAATCGTCACTTCTATTTAGGAACTTACAAAATCCCTCTTCGTTCTATGAACGAGGATGGATTTTTCATGGCTATTCGATTGAAAAATAAAAAGACATGGATTGCCTCTATTTTATTAACAGCGGCAGTCGTTTTATATAAAGTGAAAATAAATTTTTTTTTTGAAAGGTCATTATTCATGGAGATAATGCCTTTTTTTGTTTATTCTAGTTTTTTAAATGAAGTGAATCTAAATGCTTATTTTATGATAATATATGGT
>JAGHSJ010000441.1 GCA_018065935.1 Candidatus Kurthia equi | reverse complement strand
CCTGTAGTAAGCGTTAAGCTCTGACGAGCTCGACGTGGTAAATCAGCATCAGTTTCTTTATCTTTAGGCTGTACATAAGCGTAACCTACATCAAGGAATAGCTCATCTTTAGCCCAATTAAGATTCAGCTCACCCCCTGTTAATGTGGCTTTATCTACATTTATATTTCGAGAGTTTTTCCAGCTAATGAGGTTATCCACTTCATTACGGTATGCAGATAAGCCTAGTTTAAAGTGGTCTGTGAGGTGCTGATCTAAGCCAATCTCATAGGAAATGCTTTCTTCAGGTTTTAAGTCAGGATTGGCGCCCCAACCTACCGCATAAAGATCATTATTGGTGGGTGCGCGGAAAGCAGTACCGATATTGCTGTAAATGCTTGTCGATGGCAGAAGTTGATAACGTGCAGCAAGTTGGCCTACGGTATGTGTCCCAAAGGTTTCGTGATCTTCAACACGAAGACCCGCTTGAGTACTCAAATTATTGTTCTGATATTGATGCTGGATAAAATATCCCGTACTGCTAACATCTTTATCATATTGAACTGGACTCCAATCTACAGAAAGTAAATCAGTTTCAGTATTTCGATGTGACACACCAGCCATCACATTTTGATGAGGTGTAAATTTCCATTTACCGTATAGCTCGGCTTCTTTTGTGATGTTCTCAACATAATCGGGTGCGTCATTTTGAATGAGTTCATCTTTAAACTGCGATACACGAGCATTGACTGAAAGTTTATCGTTTAAATTTACACGACCTTTTAAATTCATGATTTCATTTTTAAAATCTTGTGATTTATTTTTTAAAGCAAGTAATTGAGTATAAGAAGGATCAAAAATACCATCTGTATAAATTGAAGTCCCTTCATTTTGTGAATAATCTATAGATGCAGCATACTGTTTTTGTTCAATACCAAATTTTGCACTAAAGCCTTCTTGATCATATGCACCAGTTTTAGCATTTGAATTTTTAAAATCTGTAACTTGAGTACCTTCGGATTCTAAATGTTGACCACGGATTTGTGCATAAACACCGTTTTCAGCTAGATCAGCTCCAACTACAGATTTATAAGTTTTATGCTCGCCTATTTCACCTGTAATAAAAGCGCCTGTTTTCTCAGGAGTTTTTGAGACCAATTGAACGACACCACCGATAGCATCTGTCCCATATAAAACAGAGGCGGGGCCTTTTAGAACTTCAATCTGCTTAATATCTGTTGTGTCAATAAAGGCTAATGAGGCAGAACCAGCAGATCCTGTATTTAGGCGAACACCATCACGTAAAACTAAAGTGTGTGTAGAGTTTGTGCCACGTGTGAAAATTGAAGCAGCTTGACCATATCCCCCATACTGCATCATATCAATAGATGCATCATTCATGAGTAAGTGCGGTAACTCAGCGATTGGTGATTGTTCCAACATTTTAGGTTTAATAATTGAAATACGTGCAGGCACATTTTCAATTTTTTCTTCAGAACGTGTGGCTGTAACAACCAGAGTTTCTAAAGCTGAATTTACTGCAGTTTTGGCAGGCGTTTCATTTGCATTAACACCAGTTGAAAAACCCATTGCAATAGCGATTGCACCTACGAGTGTAGTAGGTCGAAAAAGAGTAGGCATGTTTTTACGCTCCATACATTCACCCCCCGTGAATGATTGAGTTTGAGGGCGCAACAAGCAGGTATCCGGACTTAAATATAAATATTGATTTTCAATATTGGCATATCCACCTTCCCACATTTCTGCAGTGGTGTAAGTGAGAGCTTATAAAGATATGTTGTTCATTTTACCGTTGCGGGGGCAGTGTCGGATTCTCACCAACTTCCCTAAAGCCTG
>JAGHSJ010000284.1 GCA_018065935.1 Candidatus Kurthia equi | reverse complement strand
ATTGAATGGTTCATATAAGAGTTAAGAATAATGTTATGCCATTAAAGAATAACAAGTTTTTTATTTGTAAACGTAGCCAATTAAAAGTTAGAATAATCAGAAAAAGGAGGTTGAATTACGTTGTCAGCATTTGATATAGGTTCACCAACAAAAGAAGCAACTATTTTTAACCATGTAGGTAATAAATTAGTTGTGGGAAATCGAGAGATTGATATTTTAGCGAAGTATGACGAACCATTAGTGGTCGTATTAGGCTCGGTATTGGACGATGCAGAATGTGATGCACTAATTGAATTATCGAGAGAAAAATTAAAACGTTCAAAAATTGGAAGTACGCGTGAAATAAATGATATTCGAACGAGCAGCGGGGTATTTTTAACAGATGTCCACGATGATACCATTACAAGAGTTGAAAAAAGAATTGCCGATATTATTGGGATTCCAGTAGAGCATGGGGAAGGTTTACATATTTTAAACTACAAACCAGGCCAAGAATATAAAGAGCATTTTGATTACTTTGCGGCAACAAGTAAGTCAGCAGCAAACAATCGAATTTGTACGGTCATATTATACTTAAATGATGTAGAAGAAGGCGGAGAAACATACTTTCCCAAGCTAAATCTATCTGTCTTACCTAAAAAGGGCAGTGCTGTCTACTTCGAATATTTCTATACGAATCAAGAACTAAATGAGTTGACATTGCATGGTGGTGCGCCTGTTGTTCAAGGTGAAAAATGGATTGCGACACAATGGATTAGAAAACAACGTGTAGACTAATAGCTCTTCAATACGAAGCTTGGAGCCCCAATGGTTCCAAGTTTTTTTATTGTTTTATTTAATACCGCGATACAAATTTCTAATACTTTAATTTTGTAGTCACTACTGAATGTAAAATAAAAGTGAATAAAAGTTTTCTATTTTATAGAAGGAGTGAAAAAATGAAAGCATTTATGAAACCGACAACTTGGGTAATAACGGTTCTTTATGTAGTGTTTTTATTTTGGTATTTGCGAGGAAATGATATAGGTTTTACGAATGTAGTTAGTCAAATGTTTGGCAATATCATTTTGTTTCTTCCTATAGGCATATTATTGCCTTTATTAACTAAATTCTTTTTAAGCGCTACTAAAGTCATTATTACTACATTGATTATTAGTTTATTATTTGAATGTATTCAAATTGTTTTCGGTTTAGGTAATTTTAATGTCGATGATGTTATTTATAACACTGTGGGTGGGACAATTGGTTATTTGATTTGGCGCCATGTGATTTATGTATTTCTTGTTAAAGTGGTATTTACGAAAAAAAATCCGTAAAAGAAAAATAAAACAAAGGAATCACGAAAATTTTCGTGATTCCTTTGTTTGTTATACGGAGATACTAGGAAATTTATAGAGAGTTCGAGAAACACCTATGCGAATAATTATTACTCTGCAAGAGTAGCTAACACTTCATTCACCAAAGCACGTGCTCCATCTGGTGTTTTCGTATTCATTAAGTTATTGCGTAGTTCTGCAGCACCTTTAAATCCACGAATATAGATTTTAAAGAAGCGGTGTAAATGTGTATACGGACGTGGAACGCCGTTTGTTACATAGTGTTCATATAACTCTAATTGTAATAATAGAAGATCTAAATATTCTTTTGTTGTATGCTCTTTTGGTTTTTTTTCAAAGGCGAATGGATTTGAGAATACGCCACGACCGATCATCACGCCATCAATGCCATATTTTTCAGCTAATTCTTCACCCGTTTTACGGTCAGGAATATCGCCATTAATTGTTAGCATTGTATTTGGTGCGATTTCATCACGTAATTGTTTGATTTCTGGGATTAGCTCCCAGTGTGCATCTGCTTTACTCATCTCTTTACGTGTACGTAAATGAATTGTTAAGTTCGCGATATCTTGTTTTAAAATATGTGACAACCAGCCACGCCATTCATCTATTTCTGTGTAACCTAAACGAGTTTTCACACTGACGGGTAAGCCACCTACTTTAGCAGCTTCAATTAATTCAGCAGCTAATTCTGGGTGATTGATTAATCCAGAGCCTTTGCCACGTGTTGCAACATTAGGAACGGGGCAACCCATGTTAATATCTAGACCTTTGTAGCCTAGTTCCTTCATGCCAATACTCATTTCACGGAAGAATTCAGGTTTATTTCCCCAAATGTGAGCTACTAATGGTTGCTCATCTTCTGTATATGTTAATCGTCCACGAACACTTTCTTTACCTTCTGGATGGCAGTAACTATCCGAATTCGTAAATTCTGTGAAAAAGACGTCAGGGCGTCCCGCTTTAGCGATCACATGACGGAATACAACATCTGTTACGTCTTCCATTGGTGCTAATACGAAAAATGGCTTCGGTAAATCAAGCCAAAAATTGTTCTCATTGTTCATTTTAATCTCTTCTCCTTGTACAAAAAGCTACGTGCCTTTAATTTTTAATCTCTGTTGTAAATAGTATCATTTCTAGAAGAGAGATGCACCGAATTTATTCTAGGTATGAAATGACAAACAATTAGTGTATGGGTGATAATGGTAGATAGCTATAGAAGATAAAGGGGTGGGTAAATGAATGCACAACAAGTTATGCAAGAATTAGAGTTGCTAGGTAAAGAAAGAACGAAGAAAATCTATCTTTCAAACGGTGCACAGGAACCGCTATTTGGTGTGGCAACGGGTGCAATGAAGGCACTTTTTAAAAAAATAAAAATAAATCAACCACTAGCAGAAGAACTTTATGCAACAGGTAATTATGATGCGATGTATTTTGCAGGAATGATTGCAGATTCGGATGGGATGGCAAAATCGGATTATGAGCGTTGGATGGATGGTGCTTATTTTTATATGATTTCCGATTTTGTTGTGGCAGTTACTTTAGCTGAGGCTGAAATTGGAGAAGAATTGGCACTACGATGGATTGAAAGTGATGAAGAGCTTCGTCAATCAGCGGGCTGGAATTGTTATTGCTGGATGTTAGGGAATCGAAAAGATGAAACGTTTGTTGTGCATAATTTAAACGCTTTATTACTACGAGCGAAAGCTGAAATTCACAGTGCACCTAAGCGAGCGAAAATTGCGATGAATAATTTTGTCATGACAGTCGGTGTATCATTTAAGCCCTTACATGAAGAAGCATTAAATGTAGCCCAGGAAATAGGCCCCGTAGAAGTGAAAAAAGATGAAAAGAAAATGGTATATTTAAATGCTTATGAAGATATTCAAAAAAATATAGATAAAGGAAGAATCGGTTTTAAGAGAAAATATGTGAGATGTTAAAAGAAGAGTGTATAAAAATGAAACGCCCTAAATGAGTAGTGAACTCATCTAGGGCGTTTATTTTCTATAGGAGAAATTATTCGATTTCTTTATCTGAACTGCGTTTTGGTTGTTTCGATTGTAGGAATTCTTTTTCTGTCATGACATCATCTACATGTAGGTTTAATTCAACCACATTTAGTCCTGTCATATGAAGAACTTGTTCTTTGACAATTTGAGTCACTTTGCGGAAGATAGCTGGCGCACTTTCACCATATTCTAAAATAACTTTAAGGTCGATGGCGGCTTGTTTTTCGCCTACTTCTACATTCACACCTTTTGTTAAATTATCACTACCAAATTTATCTGAAATGGCAGACGTAAACCCACCTTTCATATCTAAAATACCTTTTACTTCTCGAGCAGAAATAGCTGCGATTTTTTCAACAACTACATCAGAAAAAGTTAATGAATTTTCAAAAGTAGGTTCGTTTGCTTCATTTTCATTTACACCTGTTTGGCGATTGTATTGTTCTTTGCTAAGTTCTGTCATAGTATCTCTCCATTCGTTATTTTAGGTTTTTAAAAAAGGTAGAAAAATCTCGGTTAGAATCTTTTAAATAACCGAAAAACGTGCCGATTAAACATAGAATAATAATGACGATTGTTGCCCAAAATCCAAGTGTAATAAAGAGAATCCCAATAATCAGCATGACCATGAAGCCAATAATTGACCACTTATATTTCAGGAAAAAACGCAGTATGGGTGACTGTTCCATCCGATTACCTCCTACTTAAAGTACCCGTTTATTAAGAGATTTTTGGTCCAGTAGATTTAAAGATACTTCACGAACAGGTAATTCTGAAAAACGTTCAGTACTTGCCTTAACGTCTTCGCGAATTTCCTGCAAATAGCTTTGAATATTATCTGTTTGAACAACAAATAAATCGACAGCTACGTCAATATAGGAAGTTTGTTTCTTTTGAAATAACTTGATATCTACTGAAGGTTGGCGAACCCCATCATATTTTTGCACGGTGTGTAAGACGGTTTTTTCAATGGATTTCTTGTTAATATGAACATCCCCGTCTGAATAACTGAGTAATAAGCCGCGTGATCTGTATGATGGTCTAAATGCCCAAATCATATAGAATAGTGCAAAAGCCATTAATGCACCAGCTGTCCAATAAACTGCAGGTGCAAACCAAGTGTACTGCTGTAAATCATCTTGATAGCTTTTTAAGGAAGCATTGTCTATAAAGAGAAATAAAAGAATGCCTACGACAACGAAAATCCATAAGCCTAATATAAAGTTCAATATCCTTTTCACATAGTTAGCCCCATTTCTAATACGCCTTGATTTTGTGCTTATCACCTTTAGAACTATTCCTTTAAGGAACAAGAGCGAAACATTATTTTAAAAATAGATTAAAAAAAACTAGGTGTTTTTTATTTCAGTAGTAGAATATAATTAGTTGAAATTACATAAAGTGGGTGAATAAATGGAAGAAGTAAATCAGCATACACGAATTTTAATGATTTATCAGCGGTTGAAAATTGGAGAAAAACTAGTGAAATACAAATTAGTAAATGAATTTAATGTATCGGAAAAAACATTGCAACGGGACTTTTCTGAAATTAAAAAGTTTATTGCGTATATGGATTTAGAGGAAGAACTTGTTTATAACAGAGCCGATAATTATCATTATTTAAAGCAAGAGAAACCTACATATTTTAGTGCAGAAGAAATTTTACTGTTAGCCAAAATCCTATTAGAGGCTAGAGCGTTACCTAAAAATGAAGTAGAGCAATTAGTAACGAAGTTGTTAGGTTTAATACCGGCTGAAAAAAGTCAGCAAATCAAAAAAATCATTCGTAATGAAAAATTCCATTATGAGGAGTTAAAACAAAGTAAATCTGTACAGAATATGCTTTGGCAATTAGCGAATGCAATACATACAAAAACAGAAATTCACATACATTATAAAAAAGAGTATGATACTCAGCCGAAAGTGCATAAGCTACAACCAGTTGGCGTTATCTTTTCAGACTACTATTTCTATCTGATTGCTTTTAAAGAACAGATGACGTATCCGATTGTTTTTCGTTTAGACAGAATTACCGAATGTAAATTACTAGCTAAAAAATTCAAGATAAATGAAGCCAATCGATTCAAAGAAGGGGAATTTCGTAAACGTGTTCAATTTATGTATACGGGCGAATTATTATCCATTGAATTTTATTTTAATGGTGCTTCCTTACAAGCTGTATTGGATCGTTTACCTACAGCTGAAGTAATAGGGTTTGATGAGGAAAAAGGGTCACTTATTCGCGCGGAAGTCTATGGAACGGGGATACAAATGTGGTTATTAAGTCAGGGGAATGCCGTTGAAGTAATGAAGCCTCTTCGTTTTAGAGAGCAAATGAAAGAAAAATTGCAAAAAATGCTTGAACGATATAAGTAAGCTTTTCTGGACAGTATCTGTCTATGTAAATCGTTACACTCAAGGTATAACGAAAAACCTAGAGGAGTGAATGACCATGCCCATAGCTACAAGTAAGCCGATTTATTGTTGCAAATGTAAGACATATATATCATGAACGTTTTGGTGATTGTTTAGGCCCAGCAGATATTCAGAAAATGGATCACTCATTTTGTGATAAATGTAAAAAAGAGAAATTAAAAAAGTTAATAGAACGTATTTTAAAATGATGCGTACTAATAATTTTTAGCAAATGTAAGTAGAGAAGTTATGCCTTGAACTTCTCCTGACTAAAGTCAGGAGATTCTTAGAAACAGAGCATACTTGTGAGCGTATGTCTTTGCTCACAGCGGTTTCTCTTATTGACTAAGCTAACTCCGTAGTCCCTACGGTTCTAAGGC
>JAGHSJ010000417.1 GCA_018065935.1 Candidatus Kurthia equi | reverse complement strand
AACTAAACACCTCCTAAAATCTCAACGTTTTTTTAATGTATGTTGGAAATAATCAAGATAAAACGACTATGAAATAAAAAAATTCCTCGTCGATTGATTCCGAAGAGATTTGAAGGTTTACTAAATTGACAAACATCTATGTAACAACGATTGATAAAATTAAAACCACCTAAAACGATGGCAATTCCACGTTTTAGGTGGTTCTTTTAAAAACCGCGCTTACTTATGATACGGTTGGTTCTCCGTAGTATAGCTAAGTGAGGTTTTACAGTTTGTCTAACCTTTAAAAATATGTATGGTTAATTTATATAAACATTTCGATTAGATGAGACGCAAAGGACAAATAAGGATATTTGTCGAAATGGTTTGAATACAGTTCAAATTGGACTACGTAAATTTAATAGAAGGATTGTGATTTTTTAATGAAAACGACTGAAATTTTGAAAATGAATAAGGAAGGTTGGGAAAATTCTGCAGAACGTTTTTATGGAAGATCAGCTCTTCCGGAATATGGTCCCTTTTCTTTAAGTGAAGATCAACTTAATTTATTCGGACCTATTACAGGTAAAAAGGTTTTGGATATCGGATGTGGCAGCGGACATTCATTGCAATATATGGGGAATGAAGGCGCTCAGGAGTTATGGGGGTTAGACCTATCAACGAAACAAATTGAAGCAGCTGAAGAAGTATTGCGTTCTCAAAAAAGTAAAGTAACCTTGTTCGAATCACCTATGGAGGAGAATCCAGGGTTGCCACTTGAATACTTTGATGTCGTGTATTCGATCTATGCATTAGGATGAACTGTTGATTTACAAAAGACATTGTCTAATATCAATAACTATTTAAAGCCTGGTGGTGTGTTCATATTTAGTTGGGAACATCCTATTCACGATCGATTAGCTTATGAAAATTCATCATTCACCTTTAAAAAATCGTACAATATTGAAGGACCCGAATACAATGAAGCGTGGCACAATAATGTTGTCATCCACCATCGAAAATTAAGTACATATATCAATACACTAATAGAAGCTAACTTCATTATTGAACAGGTAATTGATGATGTTGTATTACCGACTACCAATACAGAAGATCCGTCGAAATGGTATTCTACTCAAAGAGCAACGATTGTTCCAGCTACATTTATAATAAAAGCTACAAAACGTAATAGTAGCCACCGTTAATAAATGCACGTTTTCTTAATATACTTTATAAAACAAACAACCACTTAGAGCTTCTCTAGTGGTTGTTTTCATTAAGTATGACATCGTTCCAGTGAAAATAGATAGATACGGAGGTACTAATTAAAATACTTGACGCAATTCAATCTGACCTTCTCCGTATCCTTGCGGGTCTGGCATCCGCATTGCCCACTCAATCGCTTCTTCCCTAGATTCGACTTCAATCAAAATAAATCCAGCAATTAATTCATTCGTTTCAGGAAATGGTCCATCTAAAGCCACTGGTATTTCCCCTTGTTTCGGAAACGAAAGGCGAATCCCATTTGAGCTTGGATGAAGTCCTTTAGCCATAACCCGTACGCCTGCTTTAACTAATTTCTCATTGTACTTCGTCATAGCTTCTATAAGGTCAGGACTGGGGAGATTTCCAGCTTCCGAATTCTCCGAGGCTTTAACAATCATCATAAAAAGCATTAAAATGCCCTCCTTCTCTTTTTAATGGTATATCCTTGTAAACTAATCACTCTCAAAATCATATCCTTTATCAAAATTCTTTAAAGTCAATGAATAATCCTTCTGGTATCCTCTTCCACTAACCTTCCCTGTAACTTATTAAGTCTACTAAAGACTTTTTTATTTGCTCCCTTTTTTTCAATCCATCATAGGTAAACCTGGAAAGTAATTTCGAGATGAAAAGTATCAAGGGGAAGTAGCAATAATTACTATAAACTCTGGGGAACAATCCAAGTCACTATATAGAGGGGGGGTTAGTTTAGAACATGCACCATTAAAATCGGAATTTCACTCGAACAGTTGCAGTAATAGGCACTCTCCCCTGCTCAATAGGTGTCACAAATTCTTGATTACTCAATTGAATCGACTTATAAGGAACTGGTGTAAGATTCTGGCTCTCTTCAACAATTTCGACGGGTATAGGCTGTAAAGGTACCTGCATCGTTTCAGCCATGGATTTGGCCTTCGCAATTGCATTGAGAAGTGCTAACTTAAGGGCCGTTTGATAATAGGTATCCGAATCTTTTATTTTAAACTGAACAGCTGAAACATAATTCGCACCATTTTGTATAGCCGTATCAATAACTGTACCCGCTTGACTAATATCCGTTATTTTAACAGTTATCGCATTTTGCACCTCGTAACCCCTAAAAACTTGTTTTCCATCAATATAATCGTAGTTTGGAGAAATTGTATAGGCTGCTGTTTGGATCGCCTCTCTTGGAATATTCAATGCCACGAGCGATCCGATGACGCGATTCATGATGAAGGCATTTTCTTTCTGAGCTTGACTGACATCTTTTCCTTCTGTGCGAACTTCTATCTGGATTTGAATATAATCGGGCTGTGCATCAATTTCTCCATTCCCTGTCACGGTTATTTCACGTGAAACAGAGTGTGGTTGAACCCAAACTTGTGGTTGATACAACGGATTCCGCCTTTCGTGTAATTGTTTTCAATATACTATGCTCTTTATCTAGATGGGGTATCTAGTTTTAGTTTTACAGCCTCGTTACACTTTCTCGCGTAATTCTGCTACCTCTTCTAATAACTGAATAAATTTTTTCTGTTCGTTTTCATTATTTTTAAGACGTGAAACGAGAATATTACTTTGGAGATATTTCCTTACCTTCAAACTCATAAAAAAGCTTTTGTGATGTCGTTCATTTTTATATAAGTTATCTTAATTGTTCAATGTTTTTATCAATTTTATTTGTGTTTAAGCCACTATTGAATGAGCTAATTAAATCAGCCCATTACATTCCCTGCCAAACTAATGATTACTAAACCTAGCCAACGGAATAAATTTTTCATCAAATCTCCCTGTAGTTTTTATTTCATTATAGAATAAAACCAACTAAAACATATTTGTTCTAGTTGGTTTGCTCCGCACTTATTTATGATACGGTTCTCCTTTAATAATACGGAAACTACGATAAATTTGTTCTACTAACACAAGCTTCATTAACTGATGTGGTAATGTCATCTTACCAAAGCATAATTTTTCATCCGCGCGTTTTAGTACATCTTCGTGCAACCCAAGTGAACCACCAATAACAAAGGCAATCTTACTTTTCCCATATGTCATTAGTGCATCTAAATCGGCAGCCATCTCTTCACTGGTCTTCATCTTGCCGTCTAACGCCAGGGCGATCACATATGTTCCGTCATTAATCTTTGCAAGGATACGTTCCCCTTCTTTACGTTTGACGATATCCATATCCGCCTCGCTTAATTGCTCAGGCGCTTTTTCATCAGGCACTTCAATTAAATCTACTTTTGCATAGCCACCTAAACGCTTTACATATTCATCAATGCCCATTTTCAAATACTTTTCTTTTAATTTTCCAACTGAAACAACCGTTATATTCACAACTTATCCACCTTTACATTCCATTTACAAACAAGTTATCCACAAATGTT
>JAGHSJ010000180.1 GCA_018065935.1 Candidatus Kurthia equi | reverse complement strand
TCTTCTAGTCCACCTGAATCAATATAACGTCTACGTGCTGCTATCTGTTCCTTCTCAGCTTCTAAATGCAACTTCTGTTCTTCATAGGCTTTATTATTATTTAGATCCTTCCCACGCTTCGTATCATACATGTCTTTAAGGTCTTCTAACTGTGTACCGTACAGGGACAATTCAAACTTAATACTCTCACGCCTATTGAAAGAAAAATTGTTATAGACTTCTAAAATTTGGCACAAGGTATTCAATTGGTCTTTGAGTTGCTTCATCATCGGTTTGGTAAAAGTACACCTGACCTTATCCGACATAAGCAAGGCAGAAATCATTACCAGATTATCGTATAAACGATCTCCAAAATCGTTATTTAATGCCATTCTTTTTCGAGATTTTACAATCACCTCAGCCTGACTTTTACGTCGTACTTGTGCATTTGTGAGTAGATTTTTTATATTAACTTTTTCGCATTCTACGATTTCTTTAATGAAGTCAAAATTATCCACGTCAATAACTGTATTACCACGTCCAAGATTTTGATTTTCAAATTTTTCTTTATTATTTAAATCCTCGTTTAAAACATTTTCTGATTCTATTTTTTTGACGCTGCGGATCAATTTTTTTAAGGTAGCGTCACTTTTTTTTAATAGAGAATCTGACCTTTCCCATCCCTCATGTTTAGCCTTATACGCTATAGCCTGTTGCGAGGGAAAGTTATTACACTTGAGTTCATTTTGGACTAATTCTTTTAGGCGCTTATAGGTGGTTTTAGGATTAGATTCATGAACCGCTCTGACACAAAGCCAAAAGTCATCACTGTACTTGTTAGGAGCGACTTTATTGATAATTTCATCTTCATACCTAATCCATCTTTCTTTTGCTGCATGGCGCTCTACAGTGCGTTGTGATGGAAAAGTATCAAGATTAAATTCATCACACATCATACTTTTTATTTTTTCATAATTAGGATGGGTTTCTAATTCATAAAACGTGCGAATTTCCGCCCATAACTCAGAATCATAACGTCTATTACTTATCTGATTTGAATCTGCTTTTTTAGTCATAAATTAAACTTTTTGTTGAATCATTTTGAATGATAAGATTGTGGGATGCTGTATTGAATCGGATGATCCATCAAGTACATATGTACAATCCTAGTAGGTGAATTAAAACGAATAAATAAGGAAAAAAGTCAACGAGCTTGATACTTTAATTCAGGTTAAATGACACTTTAATTTTCTGATGGATTATTAAAGTGTCCAACAAGATCAAGAATAGATGTCGACTCAGTTGTTGATTTTGCAAACTTAGTATCTATTTTTAAATTTGAACTAAAATTTACATTCGTTTCAAACGAAAATCCTCAGTGTCAATTTGTATATCAGAATATAGATGTGACAAAAATCGTGAACAAGTTCGGCTATCCATATATTCAAGTACCTGATTTGCTTTTAGGTTAGAAGTAATAATTGTACTTTTTTGATTTTCATGCCTACGGTAAATAATTTTATTGATAATTTCAGCTTTTTTACCAATATCGCCATAACCCAAATCATCAATAATTAAAAGATCAATTTCCGTATATTCCTTAAGAACATCTTCTTCATTCAGATCAGGATTACTCCAAGTAGCAATAACTTTATTTGCCAATCCAAATGAAGTTGAGTAACTAACAGAGTTCCTAAAATATTTTAGTTCATAGCAATACTTTAAAATCCCCACAGCAATATGTGACTTTCCAACTCCAGTTGGCCCAGTAATCATAAGATTTAAATGAGTTTTCTTTTCTACTATTTGCTCCATATATCTCTTTGCAAGATCTACTATTTTTTCATCTTCTTCGTCATTAATAAGAAAATTATTTAAATCCTTATTTTTCAAATCTAGAGGAATGTGAGCATTGCTAATTTTCCTACTGAGCAAGTTCTTTAGGAAAATTTCCTCATGTTGTTTGCTCGCATTTTTCAAGCTCTCTGATATACATGTGTTACATATCCACTTGCATTTAAAAAATAATTCTTTATTGCATTCATGTTTTTCACAGTAATCAAGTTCATTTGGCATATTCATCTCCTTAATTACTTCTTTTGTTTTCTAAAATAGAAGTAATGTCATTACCACGCCCCCACGGGGCATTGACGTCTACTTTTTTATTTAATATTTTTTTAGTTTGATTATGTTTATTTATATTGGGATCGCCCCCCGATAAATTTGCATAATTATCTATATGTTTATTAGCGCGAACTATTGCTTTTAAAACATGATTTTCTAAAGCTCTAGATGTGGGATTTAATATCTTTAAACACTGCAATGCCTCTTCTAAATCTACTAATAACTCAGAGCTATCAATTGATACATTCCAACGTTTTTCATTACCTTTATTCGCATCTAACGAAGCATTTAATTTTATTAACCATGCTTCCAAAGCTCTTTTTGCAACATATGGGTGATAATATCGCCCATCTGAAGCTAACACCCATCCAGAAAGAACGTTCTCTTTTATTTTTCCCCATTTTTGTCCTACACCTGAAAAATGTTTTAGAAGCACATCATCATTAGGAAGACTAGAACAAGGAATTTGATGCCAACTTTTGAGCAATAAATTAAGAAATGCAACTTTTTCGGCATAACTTAATGAAATCCATTCACCTCTTGCTGGAAAATTATTTACCTCAATTGCAAGATAAGGAAATGATGTTAGATCACATTTAGGTGGTACTAGAGGTGGTATTACTAGAGGTGGTACTACTAGATTTGGCACTAGAGGCGGTACTATTAGAGGTGAGATATCTTTCATTATTCATCTCCCTCAGCCTTACAAAGTTTTTTTATATCTTTTAATTTCCACCTTAAACGATTACCAATTTTGATGGGCTGAATTGGCCCGCTACCATCCATTGCCCACTTACGTAATGTTTGAGGCTGTAACTCGAAAATCTGGGCTGTTTGATTAGTTGTGAGCAATGCTAAATCATTAATCTGATCAATATTCAAATCATTACTATTCATAAAAATTTACCAACAACGTAAAGAAGTTATAAATAGTTTTGATGAAAAATTAAGATAAGTAAAAAGT
>JAGHSJ010000217.1 GCA_018065935.1 Candidatus Kurthia equi | reverse complement strand
TAAGTTACGTCGCGTTCTTTGCATTCATCAACATCATACTTAGGATCTCCTAAGGCATAGTCGACGAATTCTAATGAAAGATTACCTGTAAAGTCTTCGATTGGAGAAATGTCGTGGAACATCTCGCGCAACCCTTCTTCAAGGAACCACTCATAAGATGCTGTTTGGATTTCGATTAAATTCGGAAGTTCCAGCACCTCGCTAATACGCGCAAAGCTTCTACGCTGGCGGTGTTGTCCGTACTGAACTAGTTGACCTGTCAACTCATTCACCCCTCAATAAAGCGATAATAGGTCTTTGCAAAACCCTACAAATAGTGTATGATTTCGAAAGACAAAAAGAAAACGAGTCTTTCATAAGAACTCATTTTCGGTTAAACTTAACTAAATTTATTTCTAGTTAGCATACCCGTAAAATTAAATTAGTCATGCAAATGGGCATACTTCTTCAAAATAATAATTTTGCATTTTATTATGTTATCATAGTCAATTTGTCAAGTCAATATTCCGAGCGAATCTTACTTATTTTTTTGCACGTATGATCCAATACCCTTTTTTCTTCTCAACAACATCAACTTCCGAAAACATTGCTTCTAAATGACTCATTGTTGATGGTGCACCTTGTTTCTTCTGTATAACTACCCACAACTCGCCATTTTCAACTAACAAATCATATGCACCGTCGTAAAATCTGAAAATCGTATCTTTCCCAGCACGAATTGGTGGATTCGTCAAAATAGCAGCAGCTTTCGTACCAACTTCTACAGCGCTTAATCCATCACTTTCAAAAATACGTACATTTTGAACCCCGTTTAGTTGTGCGTTCTTTTGTGACAAAGCAATCGCACGCGTATTAATATCCATCATTAACACTTCGCGCTCTGGATTATCCTTCGCAATCGACAAGCCGATTGGTCCGTACCCACAACCTACATCTAGTAAAACACCTTCTACTTCAGGCATTTCAAAAGCATCAATTAACACACGGGAACCAAAATCTACTTCGCTTTTACTAAATACACCTGCATCCGTTTCAAACGTAAATGTATTCCCTAATAAAGTAAATTTCCATTGGCGCGGTTTACTTTCTGCTTGAGGCTTATTTGAGTAATAATGTTCAGACATGCGACAGACACGCCTCCTAAAAAATTTTAAATAAAGAAAAGCTCGCCGCAAAATTTGTGACGAGCTTTCCTTATAAAGCTAAGCATGATGCTTAGCTGGCAAAGTTAAACTAAAATTATTTAACTTCTACTGAAGCGCCAACTTCTTCAAGTTTAGCTTTGAATGCTTCTGCATCATCTTTAGAAACGCCTTCTTTAAGAGCTTTAGGAGCGTTGTCAACAACCTCTTTAGCTTCTTTTAAACCTAATCCAGTGATTTCACGAACCGCTTTGATTACTTTGATTTTTTCTTGACCAGCAGAAGTTAAGATTACATCAAATTCAGTTTTTTCTTCAGCTGCAGCAGCACCGCCAGCAACTACCGCTACTGGAGCAGCAGCTGTTACACCGAATTCGTCTTCGATTGCTTTTACTAAATCGTTTAATTCTAGAACTGTCATAGCTTTGATAGCTTCTAAGATTTGCTCTTTATTCATTTTAATTTCCTCCTATGGAATGTTTTATTTTTTTTAGGCAAATTGCCTGATTGATGAAGTTAAGATGCGAAAATTACGCGCCTTGTTCTTCTTTTTGCTCTGCAACAGCTTTTGTTGCAAGTGCGAAGTTGCGCACTGGAGCTTGAAGTACAGATAAAAGCATTGATAATAGACCTTCGCGAGATGGAAGTTCTGCAAGTGCTTTAACATCTTCAACAGATGCGATTGTACCTTCGATAATACCAGCTTTGATTTCAAGAGCTTCGTTTTTCTTAGCGAAGTCGTTGATAATTTTAGCTGGAGCTACTACGTCCTCGTTAGAGAATGCGATAGCATTTGGACCAGTTAAAAATTCATTGATACCTTCAAAACCTACAGATTCAGCAGCACGACGAGTTAAAGTATTTTTGTAAACTTTGAACTCAACGCCAGCTTCACGTAATTGTTTACGTAATTCAGTTACTTGAGCAACTGTTAAACCACGGTAGTCAACTACTACAACTGAAGCAGCAGCTTCGAATTTAGCAAC
>JAGHSJ010000285.1 GCA_018065935.1 Candidatus Kurthia equi | reverse complement strand
GTAGTATACATACCTAATTATATGTATATTGTTAAAATTATGCTATTTAGTTAAACTAATAGTAGTAGTTTATTTTCAAATGTAATCGCTTTCAAGTTTTAATGAGGAGGTTTTTATATGAAAAGTTTAGAAGGAAAAGTTGCCATAATTACTGGCGCAGGTGGTGGTCAAGGTGCCGCTGAAGCTGCCCTTTTTGTAAAAGAAGGCGCAAAAGTTATCGCTACAGATATTGTTTTTGAAAATGTACAAAAAGTTGTAGATCGAATTAATGATGACTACCCTGAAAGTGCAGTTGCGCTCAAGCATGATGTGGCGTCTGAAGAGCAATGGAAAGAAGTTGCTTCAGAAGTAATGAAGAAATTTGGCCAATTACATATATTAGTGAATAACGCGGGGATTCTTGCAACAAAACCTTATGAAGAAACAGGTATAGACTATTGGAATCTTGGGATGAATATTAATGCTTGGAGTCAATTTGTAGGGATGAAAACCGTAGCTCCTTATATCAAAGAGGCTGGTGGAGGTTCTATAGTTAATGTCGGCTCTTTAGCAAGTATTAATAGTGCAGGTGGTTTTAATGTTTATACCGCTAGTAAAGGCGCTGTCGAAGCAATGACTCGCTCAGCAGCAGTACAATTTGGACCAGATAAAATTCGCGTGAATTCGATTCATCCAGGTGCAATTGCTACTAAAATGTTAACAGATACAGTAACTACAGATGAAGCAATGGACAAAGTTAAGGCGAATATCCCTCTCCGCAGAGTTGGGGAACCAAGAGACGTAGCGAAGCTTGCTTTATTTTTAGCAAGCAATGATTCCAGCTATATTAGCGGTACTGCAAACATCATTGATGGTGCCATGAGACTATAATAAATGGTATACACATTAAAACGCCATAGCTACACAAAAAACTAGAAATCGTATGTTTTCCTACGATTTCTAGTTTTCTTTATAAGCTTGAGAAAAATGCATATAATTTTCTGTATGCCTCTCTTTTTTATCCTATCGAATGGTTTCTTTTGAAATGCTCGAAATATAGTCTATTTGCTGTGAAATACGTAATACAGCTTGTGCTTCTACTGCAAAATGTCCTCCGTTAAGACGCTCAACCTGCTGATCGACAACATAGACAGTTTGTGTAATATGTGTAGCACCTAATGCTGTAGCAACAGGCTTTAAGGCATAATCAATCGCTAATAGATGCCCAATAGAACCACCAATGGCTACTGGTACAATCAATTTATTCACGAATGCTTTCTGTGGTAATAAATCTAAGAATGTTTTTAGAATCCCGGTAAATGACGCCTTGTAAATCGGTGTTAATAAGACAATAATATCCGATTTTTCAACTTTTTCAACAGCTTCCACAATTGCTGTGCTGGCAAAATTCGCTAAAATTAAATCCTGTGCTGGCAGTTGATGCACATAGAGAACCTCTGTCCCAATCCCTCGTTGTTGAAGTTTACTTTCCACTTCCTGTTGCACACCTGTTAAACGTGATTGAACTGTATTACTTCCATTAATTAATAATGCTTTTACCATGCTCCCACCCCTATTTCACTAAGTTTAATACATCTTCAACAGTTGGTACGTTTAGACCTAAATGATCTCGTAGTGTAGAACCTTCATACTCCGTACGGAACAAGCCTCTACGCTGTAATTCCGGAATAACTAATTCTAAAATATCTTTGAAACCTTCTGGGAAATGTGGCGGCATAATATTGAAGCCATCCGCTGCTCCTCCTACAAACCATTCTTCTAATTGGTCCGCAATTTGTTCTGGTGTCCCAACTATTTCACGATGACCTCGCGCACCAGCTACACGTTGATAGACTTCACGAATTGACTGTAAATTTTCACGTTCAGCTAAGTCACGAATAATATTAAAACGAATATTAGGATCAGATGAATCATCATTATAGACTTCTCTCGGGAAAGGATCATCAATGTTTTTCCCACTGAAATCTTGACCTGTAACCGTTGATAAATACTCTAGTCCCACTTGTGGCAGAATGAATGAAGAAAGATAGGCTTGTTTTTCCTTCGCTTCTTCTTCTGTTTTAGCGACTGTAATAAATACACCAGGCATGATTTTCAAATCATCTGCTGAGCGACCATACTTACTCAAACGCCCCTTCACATCATTATAAAATTCTTGACCTGCTTCAAGCGTTTGCCAAGCTGTAAAAATAACTTCAGCCGATTTTGCTGCGAATTCCTTCCCTGCTTCTGAAGAACCTGCTTGAACTAATACGGGATGTCCTTGCGGCGTAGAAGGTTGATCTAAATGTCCATTTACTTTGAACCATTCACCCTCATGTTCCACCCTGTGCGTACGTGTTTTATCTAAGAATTTTCCGCTTTCTTTGTCGATTACAAGTGCCTTTTCTTCTACTGAGAACCATAATTTTTTCACTACATCCACAAATTCCTCTGCTCTTTCATAACGTCTTGCGTGTTCAAGATGCGTATCTTTTCCAAATAAGGTAGACTCTTTTGGATTAGCTGAAGTTACAATATTCCATGCTGCACGGCCACCAGAAATATGATCAATGGATGCAAACTTACGTGCCACATGGAATGGCTCGTTGTAAGTCGTTGTTAAAGTCGATACGAATCCGATTTTTTTAGTCACCGCCTGCAATGCTGAAATTAAAACGATTGGATCATACTTAACCACTGCCGCCACATTTTCTTTAATATCTTGGCCAAATACATCTGCAAAAAAGACCATATCTAATTTCGCTTGTTCAGCTAATTGCACTTGTTCTTTAATGAAATCAAAAGTTAATGCTTCTGCTGGTTGAGCTGAAGGATAACGCCAAGCTGCTAAATGATGCCCTGGTAACATAAAGAATGCGCCTAATTTCATTTGTTTTTTCGTCATATATAACATCTCCTATAAGTTTAGTTGGTTTTTGTTTCAAAAAATTAATTATATGGATTAAATTCATTGGTGAAGTATTTTGTTACATCGATATCTTTTGAATCAAGTTCCCCTGATTTTACAAGCTGTTCTAAAAAGCGATCATAATCTGTTTCTTCAATAACTCCACCTTCAGTAACAATACCTGCATCATGCCAATATTTTAAGTTTTCTGGTGATTCTTCACGCTTTCTTGCTTCCATAATTTTTGTCATACGTGCAATGACTTCATCTTTCTCTGTTGTTTTTAACCATTCAAATGCTTTCGCTACACCTTGCGTGAAGTCCTTTACTTCTTCTGGGTGTTCTTTAATAAAATCTTCTGAGAAGAAATATCCGCCAGCATTATATTCTCCATCAAAAACTTCTTTATCTATATCTTTAAATAACACGGTTGTTTTATTCGCCTCAAGCGCCTTATCTCTGTAAATAAAAGTTAAACCAGCTAAATCAATTTGATCATTGAGTAAAGTTTGTTCTGCATTCACACTTGGAAGCGTCACAAATTCTACTTGTGCAATTTCTTCATCTGTTAAGCCTGCATTTAATAAATATTTTTGCAAAGCCATTTCTAAATGTGCACCACGAATATTGACCGATACCTTTTTTCCGATTAAATCCTTTGCTTCTGTAATGGGTGAACCCTTTTTCCTAAAGAAGCCCAAGTAACTTTCATTTGTACTTCCGTACGATGTAATAACCGACTTGATTTTCACTCCTTTTTCAACCGATTTAATAATCGCAGCATTAAAAGCAGAACCAAAATCAATTTGTTTTGTCGCTACATATTGGATACTCTCTGGCCCTCCTTTAGAAAACCCTTTATAATCAAGTGTTACTTTTTTAAAATAGCCTAAGTCTTCCGCTAATTCTGCTGCATTTACTACACTTGCCTCTCCATTATATTTCAAAGCGAACTTACCATTTGAAGCACTAGCTGCACTGTCTTTCTCTTTACTCCCACATGCCGTTAATATGACCGTTAATACCGCCAGTACGGCGAAAATAAATAATTTCTTCATTCTATTCCTCCTATTTCACTGGTTGCTTCCATTTTGAAAATTGTCTTTCAACTGCTAATAACCCTTGATTTATAATTAACCCGAGTAATGAAATAGTGATGATTCCTGCGTACATTTTCGGGATTTCAAAATTATATTGTGTCACTGTAATTAAATAGCCAAGACCAGCTTTTGCTCCAATCATCTCTGCGGCAATTAATACAAGAATTGCCCCTGTTCCAGCCATACGAATCCCCGTAAAAATAGTCGGTACTGACGCTGGCAAAATTACTTTACGAAATAATTGAACATCATTAATATTCATTGATTTAGCTGATTTAATATAAAGTGGATCCACATCTCTGACTGCAGCAATCGTATTTAATAACACCGGCCACACACAGGCAAATATGATGATACTCACTTTAGAAACTTCACCAATACCTAGTAATAAAATAAATACAGGTAATAAAGCGAGTGCTGCTGTATTTCGGAATATTTCAAGCACTGGGTTTAATAATTCTCTCGCAATTGGATACCAACCAATCAATAAACCCAGTGGTACTGCTATGATGATTGCGATGAAAAAACCTAATGTTGAGCGTATAATACTTGCTTTAAAATGTGTCCAAAGCTGTCCTGAAATAAGCATATCCCAAAAAGCGGCGACGACTTCTGAAAAGGCAGGAAAAAATACACGATCAACTAATCCGATGCGTGGTACTATTTCCCATAATGCAATTAATATAAGAATGACAATTGATTGTTTAAAAACTTTCGACAACGTATGTGGAATAGCGGACAACTTGTGCGTATTCTTAGTTCCTATTTCTTTTTTTATAGTTACCATAAAACCCCTCCTTTAGATGAATGCCCCTTGAAATTCTTTTTCATGTAGTTGACTCCACACCTGATGACGTACTTTTGAAAACGTCTCACTTGAACGAAAATCTAAATCTTGTAAGCGATGCGTGGATGGATTCTCAATGATAGTTTTAACCTTTCCTGGATTTGGCGTTAATACAACAATCCGCTGCCCTAAATAAACCGCTTCATCAATACCATGTGTGATAAAAATAATTGTTTTCTTTGTTTTCTCCCATATGCGCAATAACTCTTCTTGTAAATTTTCTCTTGTCTGTGCATCTAAAGCGGCGAACGGTTCATCCATCAATAATACTTCTGGGTCATATGCCAAACTTCTTGCGATAGCTACTCGTTGTTTCATTCCACCTGATAACTCATGCGGATAATGATCCTGAAATTTTTCTAACCCTACTAAATTCATATAATATTTTGCTTGTTCTAAACGTTCTTTTTTAGGTACACCTTTTGCTTCCAGTCCAAATGCAACATTTTGTAATGCACTTCGCCATGGATAAAGTGCATATTGCTGAAAGACAATTGCTCGGTCTAAACCTGGCCCCGTAATTTCTTGACCATTGATTAAAATTCGTCCTCTTGTTGGTGTGGTTAATCCCCCCACCATGTCGAGTAAAGTAGATTTGCCACAGCCTGATGGACCTACTATCGTGACAAATTCACCTTCATTTACACTGAGATTCACGTCACTAACAGCTGTAAACGACTGCTTGCCATGACGTGCTGGGAATTTTTTCTCTACAAATTCAAATGAAATTTTTGGCTCCATGTCTTATCCTCCTATACCTAATAATACAAAGCTGTTTACTATGTTTTAGGGTGAAAAAAGAGGCTTTCAAGACAAAATACTTCTTTGTCTTGAAAGCCTCTGGTCATTCCAGTTAGCGTGGATAAACTAATCAATTTTTAAAACCTAGTAACTTTATAGGGATAGTATAACAAGCTGTTTTTGTAAATGCAACCATTTTCAGAAAATTTTTACTTTTTATTTTTAAATCGCTGGTTTAATTCAGCATTTTCTTCTCAAAACGATTGATATCAACATCTGCTCCGATAACGATTAAAATATCGCCTTCTTGAATCTCGTCATCTGCTGCTGGCGACACAATAATATCTTCATCTCTTTTAATCGCGACAATATTGATGCCATAGCGTACACGAATGTCTAATCCAATAATTGTGTGACCCGCAAGTAAGTGATTCGCTTTAATTTCCATAATAGAATGTTCATCAGATAGCTCTAAGTAATCCAATACATTGTTCGACATCATATTATTGGCAATACGAATGCCCATATCTCGCTCTGGATGTACTACATGATCCGCACCAATTTTCCTTAATACTTTTTCATGATAATCATTTTGTGCTTTGACAGTTATTTTTTGGACACCAATTTCTTTCAGCATAAGCGTCGTTAAAATACTTGATTGAATATCATCACCAATTGCGACAATCACATGTTCAAAATTTCGAATTCCTAATTGTTTAAGAACCGTTTCGTCCGTTGTATCTGCAATTACTGCCTGTGTGGCAATTTGAGAGAATTCATTGACGCGTTCTGTTGAAATATCAATTGCCATCACATCTGCCCCTTGATGAACCAATTCATTAACGATACTCCCACCAAAGCGACCTAAGCCTATTACTACAAATTCTTTTTTCATTCAAACTCCTCCGATTGTCTACAACATCAATCTATGTATATTCATTCTAACAAATATTATCAAAAGCTCAAGACAAACAAAAGGGGGCTGCTCTTTTTAAGCAGTCCCCCCTTATTTATAGTATGTCTGCATGCTACGCTAATGTGAGATAACATGTAAATCGTCATTTCCTACGATACTTCGTGCGTGCCAATGCATCGTTCACATTCATATAGAGCTGATTCTACCTGCTCTTTGATTTCCATTCCACACTCACGACATTGTTTTGGTTCTCTATTTTTCGATTCATTTTGCATGTTCATCGCCTCCTATAAGATTTATGCTAATTTTTTATAGCTTGATGTTGTCAAAAATTCCTCAAACTCATCTTGTAAGATTAACTGTGTGAATACCTCTGCCGCCTCATTAAATTTACCTGCTTCATATTGTGCTTCTCCTAATTGTTCTTTTAATCGAATTAATTCATCTGATAAAATGTCTTGGAATAGTTCCACTGTAATCTCGCGCCCATCAATTAATTTTCCAGATTGATGACGGATCCATTGCCAAATTTGAGTACGAGAAATTTCTGCTGTTGCGGCATCCTCCATTAAATGATTAATTGGAGCAGCTCCATTTCCTCGTAACCAAGAAGCGATATACTGTACACCGACACTACTATTGATACGCAAGCCCTCTTCAGTTATGGAACCAATCGGCACTTCAAGCAAGTCCTTAGCAGTTACATGCACATCTTCGCGTTTTCGATGAATCTGATTAGGTGTTGGCATATGTTCGTTAAATTGTTCCATTGCTACAGCAACTAAATCTGGATGTGCTACCCATGTGCCATCGTGTCCGTCAGTCACTTCACGACGTTTATCCTCGCGTACTTTTGCAAAAGCCGCTTCATTGGCTTCAGGGTCATTTTTTATCGGGATTTGTGCCGCCATTCCACCTATTGCAGGTGCATTTCTCTTATGACAAGTTTGAATACAAAGCGTTGAATACGCTCGCATAAATGGTGAAGTCATCGTCACTTGTCCACGATCAGGCAAGATGACTTCATTCTTATTACGTAACCGTTTAATATAGCTGAAAATATAATCCCAACGTCCGCAGTTTAATCCTGCTGAATGCTCACGCAGTTCATATAAAATTTCATCCATTTCAAAGGCAGCAGTAATCGTTTCAATTAATACAGTCGCTTTAATCGTCCCCAGAGGAATATCTAGCTGCTGTTCAGCAAAAGTGAAAATATCATTCCATAAACGTGCCTCTAAATGACCTTCTAATTTAGGTAAGTAAAAATATGGCCCCGTTCCTTGGTTTAAAGCTTCTTGAGCATTGTGGTACACGTACAATCCAAAATCAAAGAAGCTTCCTGAGGCTTGTTCTCCATCAATCTCCACATGTTTTTCATTCATATGCAAACCACGTGGACGTACTAATAATGTAGCGGTTTCTTCTCTCAGCTCATATTTTTTACCATTTATAGGGTTCTCAAAGGCAATCGTTTTACGAATCGCATCCCTCATATTTTTCTGTCCTTGAATCATATTGTCCCAAGTCGGTGAAGTCGCATCTTCAAAGCATGCCATGAACATCTTCGCACCTGAATTCAATGCATTAATGACCATCTTTCGGTCTACTGGCCCTGTAATCTCAACGCGTCGATCTTGTAAATCCTTTGGCAGTGGCGCAATCGTCCAATCACCTTCACGAATTTCCTGCGTCTGTGGAAGAAAATCTAAACTCCCGCCATTATCTAAAGCTCTTTGTCTTTCCTGTCTTGCTTCTAATAATGCTAAACGACGTCCATTGAATTTTTGTTGAATAGCTGCGACAAATTGAAGTGCTTCCGGCGTTAAAATCTCCTTTGTAGCTGCATTTTCAGTTCCTAATACGTTGATTGTTGCATGCGTTTTTTGCATGTAGTTTCCCCACCTTTTCCGGAAATTAATAGAGCTAATTGAAAGAGAAAGCTACGGTTGCAAGCAATTTACGTATTCGTAAATCCCATAGCTTTTATTGTTTATTTAATTAAATTGAGCCGTTTCAGTCGAATTTTTCATAGCCGTAGTTGATGAAGTACCGCCAGAAATAACCTGAGACACTTCATCAAAATAACCTGTCCCTACTTCACGTTGGTGTTTCGTAGCAGTGTAACCAATCGTTTCATCAGCAAACTCTTCTTGCTGTAGTTTAGAGTATGCTGCCATGCCATTGTCACGATAGTCATTCGCTAATTTGAACATGCTATGGTTTAATGCATGGAAACCAGCTAATGTTACAAATTGGAATTTATAACCCATTTTTCCTAATTCCACTTGATATTTTGCAATTGTCTCTTGGTCTAAATTTGCTTCCCAATTAAATGAAGGCGAGCAGTTATACGCTAACATTTTTCCTGGGAATTGTTCATGAATGGCATCTGCAAAACGACGTGCCTCTTCTAAATCCGGTTTACCAGTCTCACACCATACTAAATCCGCATACGGTGCATACGCTAGGCCGCGAGCAATTGCTTGGTCAATACCAGGACGTGTGCGGAAAAAGCCTTCAGGTGTACGCTCACCCGTAATGAATTCTGCATCACCTGGATCGATATCACTTGTCACCATATCGGCTGCTTCTGCATCCGTACGCGCAATAATAATCGTATCCACACCTTGTACATCTGCTGCTAAACGAGCTGCAATTAGATTACGGATGGCATTTTGTGTAGGTAGTAATACTTTTCCACCTAAATGTCCACATTTTTTCTCTGAAGCTAACTGGTCCTCTAAGTGGACACCAGCTGCACCTGCTTCAATCATTCCTTTGATTAATTCAAAAACATTTAGTGGGCCGCCAAAGCCTGCCTCTGCATCTGCCACGATAGGAGCAAACCAGTCAAAGCCATCATTTCGTCCTTCTGCATGGTCAATTTGATCTGCACGCTGTAGCGCTTGGTTAATTCGTTTTACTACCTGTGGTACTGAGTTTGCAGGGTATAAAGATTGGTCTGGATACATTTGACCTGAGATGTTTGCATCGGCTGCCACTTGCCAACCACTTAAATAGATGGCCTGTAATCCAGCTTTTACTTGTTGCATTGCTTGATTACCTGTAAGTGCTCCTAAAGCATTGATGAAATCTTCTTTGTGAAGTGACTCCCACAGACGAGCAGCGCCTTTTTTAGCTAGTGTATGTTCGATTTCAATTGAACCGCGTAATTTTAAAACTTCTTCCGCCGTATATGTGCGTTCAATCCCTAACCATCTACCATCTTGCTCCCATTTTTGTTGTAGCTCTGTGATTTTTTGTTGTGTCATTTTCATCCATCTCCCTTAATTTAAATTTCTACAGTATTTAGTAGCAAAAAACGATGACTCATGTATCCACTAAATGAAAAACCTTTATTTTCCATTTACATTGTTGCATAACAGTTATCGTTTGTTGTAAACTAATATACAACAGCAAATGGTGCTTGTACTGTTTTTTCGATAGAATGGGTTATTTTAAGGATGAAAGACACTATTTCTGGATAAATGATAAAATTTCTTAGGAGGTTGTATGATTAATGGAATCAATGTATAAAGATTTAGCACAGGATGTAATAGTACAGTATGCTTCACTGTTAAATGATTGGATGCCTAAAGATGCGACAATTGCAATTGCCTTAGAAGATACGTATATTTATTACTGCCCTAAAATAATCGACATTCATATTGAAATAGGCCAGACCGTTTCTCCACATAGTATTGCACAGCATGTCTATGAACGTGGCAGTAAAATTGAAACACATACAATTTCTGCTTTTAATCAGTTGCCTTATTTCGGCGTTGGCTATCCCATCACTATTCAACAAAAACAAGGTGCTCTCATCGTCATCCTTCCTCCTAAGCCTAATCATCAAGAAAACAAAATAGTAAAACCTATCCATTTTATTACGGGACGACTAGAAGATGAGTGGCAGCCCATTCCAATAGAAGAAGTTTTATTTTTTGAAAGCTTAAATAAGAAAAACTGGTGCTATCATCAAGGATCTTCCTACCAAACTTCGTTAACAATGAAAGAACTCGCTTCACGCTTACCAGAAAATTTCATTCGAATCCATCGTTCGTATATTATCAATATTCGAAATATCTCAAAAATCACCCGAGATTTCGCCTCGAATTTAGTAGTAATTATGAAAAATGATGAGCAATTACCTGTTTCACAATCCTATGTAGCAGAACTCAGAAAAGCGTTAGAATTTTAAATGAAGTCCTCGCATCTTTTTCCTTTATTAATCTATGGGCCTTTTACAAATGAAAACAAGGATGAATCACACACTAAATTTGTGATTCATCCTTTTCTTATGGGTAATTTACTTTGCTTAAAGAAAATTTTAACGCAGGAGACTGCTGTCATTTCCAAAACCGTAATAGCATGGTGTTCTATTTTCTACACAAAACTTCCATGCTACTGGATTAGCCATTTAAAATTGTTCCATTTATTATTTTCAGTACCTATTTTTCATGACTAATATGGAATAATCCCAAGTATTTCATACGATTTGATGTAAAGCTGTCGAACTTTGCTAATTAATTAGGAACTTCCTATATTTTTTAAGTTATTTAGTGAAAAAAGGTTGAAAAAATCTCTGTATTTTGTATAATAGATAACGTTTTAGTAAACTAAAAGTTTTGTTAAAGTAAACTTTGAAATCTGGAAGTTTTGTTATAGTAAACTTTTCACTATAAAAAACTTTATCGAGGAGCAGGATTTATGCAAATCGGCAAAAAGATCAAACGTCTACGCCTACGGAAGGAGCTCACACAAGAAGAGCTCGGCGAACGTACTGATTTATCAAAAGGGTATATCTCTCAACTTGAGAGAGATTTAAATTCTCCTTCCATTGAAACATTATTTAATTTATTAGAAGTTCTCGGTTCAACACCGAAAGAATTTTTTGATGATGGCATTGACGATCAAAAAGTAGTGTATACACCAGAGGACCAAACGATTTATACCGATGAAGAAAAACGGTATAAACTCCAATGGCTCATCCCTACATCAAATGAAAAAGAAATTGAACCAGTCATCTTAACTTTCGAGGAAAAAGGGGAATTCAAACAATTTGAACCTTCCCCTTCTGAAACGTTTATCTATGTACTGGAAGGTCGCGTGCGCATCGTCCTAGGTAAGGATGAATTCATTGCAACAGCTGGAAATGCTGTGTACTTTGAAGCTACTGACTCTCATCAAATTTTTAACGCATTTGCAGGGAAAACTCAGCTACTATTAGTCGTTACCCAATCATACTTATAGCTTAGGAGGCCCAGCACATCATGTCAGAAAACACTATTATCGCTTTTAATAATGTCTCAAAGTCGTACAGCGATGGAACGACTGTATTAAAAGGGGTCAGCTTTGAACTTGAAAGAGGTAAATTTTACACGCTACTTGGACCATCTGGTTGCGGTAAAACAACAATACTTCGCTTAATTGCAGGATTTATGGAACCTACAGAAGGTGAGATTTTTTTCAACGGTAAAAAAATTAATGACGTTCCTGCCAATGAACGCCAAGTAAACACTGTATTTCAAGATTACGCATTATTTCCACACTTAAATGTCTTTGAAAATGTTGCCTTTGGTTTACGTATTCAAAAAGTGAAGGAAGCCGATATTAAACGTCGTGTAGAAGAATCTTTAAAATTTGTTAACCTTGCAGGCTATGGTGCTAGAGAAATCCAAGAAATGTCTGGTGGTCAACGTCAGCGTGTCGCAATCGCTCGTGCTATCGTCAATGATCCAGAAATCATTCTATTGGATGAACCTCTATCAGCACTTGATTTAAAGCTACGCACAGAAATGCAATATGAATTACGCGAGCTTCAACAAAGACTAGGTAAGACATTTATTTTCGTCACACACGATCAAGAGGAAGCGTTGGCTATGAGTGATGAAATTTTCGTCCTAAACCAAGGAAATATTCAACAAAGTGGGACACCTGTAGATATTTATGATGAACCAATTAACCGCTTCGTAGCGGACTTCATCGGTGAATCAAATATTACTTCTGGCATAATGGTGCGTGACTTCGCTGTTACTGTGAATGGTCATGAATTCGAATGTGTTGACCAAGGTTTAAATACAAATGAAAAAGTAGATGTTGTTATTCGCCCTGAAGATTTAGAAATCACATCTGTTGAAAACGGCAAATTAGTCGTTACAGTTGACTCTCAATTATTCCGTGGCGTTCATTATGAACTTTCAACATATGATGAAGCTGGGAATGAATGGCTCGTTCATTCATTAAAACGCGCTGATGTTGGTGCAAAAATCGGTTTAAGTTTTGACCCAGAAGCGATTCATATTATGCGCTTAAATGAATCTGAAGAAGATTTTGATAAACGTTTAGAATCATATGGAGAAGACACTGATGAAAAATAAGGGTAGTGTATTTTCACTCATCCCCTACTATGTTTGGATTGCTCTGTTTGTTATTGCACCTATTTTATTAGTTGGCTATTATTCATTACTTGATTTAGATGGCAACTTTACATTTGAAAACTATAAGCACTTCTTTACAAGTGTTTATTTAAAAATGACGCTAAGTTCATTTTGGTATGCTTTTTTAATTACGCTTTTCACATTGTTAATTTCATACCCAACAGCTTACTTAATTACGCGCTTAAAGCATAAACAGCTGTGGTTAATTTTAATTATCATTCCATCATGGATTAACTTATTATTAAAAACCTATGCATTTATTGGGATTTTCGGTAATAAAGGTCCGATTAACTCGTTCCTAAAATGGATTGGTCTTGAAAGCCAACAAATTTTATTTACCGATTTCAGTTTTATTTTTGTAGCAGTCTATATCTTTATTCCATTTATGATCTTACCAATTTTCAACTCATTAGATAAATTAAATCCCGCTTTAATGGATGCTGCACGCGACTTAGGTGCTTCAAAACTAACTACCTTCCGTCGTGTCATTATTCCACTAACAATGGACGGTGTGAAAGCTGGGATTCAGGCCGTATTTATTCCAGCTCTCTCTTTATTCATGATTACGCGCTTAATCGCAGGGAATAAAGTCATCACACTTGGTACAGCAATTGAACAACAATTCTTAGTAACTCAAAACTGGGGTATGGGTTCAACGATTGCGGTATTCCTTATCATCATTATGTTCATCATCATGTTCCTAACTGGTTCTAAAGAGAAAGGAGATGTCCAAAATGGGAAAAATAAGTAAGAGTTCTAAACTCTTCTTCACACTCGTGATGGTTGTGCTTTACGCACCTATTTTCTTCCTCATCTTCTACTCTTTCAACAGTGGAGACTCGATGACGAACTTTAAATCATTTACGTTAGATAATTACAAAGCGATTTTCCAAGATAGTCGCCTACTAATCATTTTGATTAATACGATTATTGTCGCATTATTATCTGCATTAATTTCCACAATCATTGGTACACTTGGTGCGATTGGAATTTCTTCTATTAGAAATCGCAAATTACGTAACACCGTGCTATCAATGAACAATGTGTTAATTGTTAGTCCTGATGTTATCATTGGTGCTTCCTTCTTAATCCTATTCACAATGGTGGGCATCAAGCTAGGTTTCATGTCTGTATTACTAGGACATATCGCTTTCAGTATTCCTATCGTCGTTATTATGGTGTTACCAAAACTTCAAGAGATGAGCAATTCACTTATTGATGCTGCTCGCGATTTAGGTGCATCGAGACGTGATATCGTGACTCGCGTTATTATTCCATTTATTAAGCCAGGGATTTTCGCTGGTTTCTTCATGGCTTTAACTTATTCGTTAGATGACTTTGCGGTAACCTTCTTCGTAACAGGTAATGGATTCAGCACACTTTCAGTTGAGATTTACTCAATGGCACGTGCGGGTGTATCACTAACAGTCAATGCCATTTCAGGATTAGTATTCTTCGTGACTATTATTCTTGTACTTGGTTACTACTTCGTGACAACACGTAAAGCAAAAGTGGGGGTGCGTAATTAATGAAATCAATTATTCGAATTACCGTTGCCATTCTTGCGGTTTGTGGCATATTATTTTATGTTGTAAATAGCTTAAATCAATCTTCAGGTGGCTCAAGTAAAAAAGTGCTCACAGTTTATAACTGGGGCGAATACATTGATCCCGACCTGCTTAAAAAGTTTGAAAAAGAAACAGGTATTCATGTTGTTTATGAAACATTTGATTCCAATGAAGCCATGATGACAAAGATTGAACAAGGTGGTACTAAATATGATATCTCTGTTCCTTCTGAATATACAATTGAACAAATGAAAGAAAAAGATTTACTCGTAGAAATTGATCACAGCAAATTACCTAACTTAAAAAATATTGACGCTGACTTCCTAGATTTAGATTTTGACTTAGATAATAAGTACTCTATACCCTATTTCTGGGGTACTGTAGGGGTTGTTTATAACACGAAATTGCTAGGCAAGGGGTATGACTTTGATTCGTGGGATGATTTATGGGATCCTTCTCTAAAAGGCAAGGTGGTACTTGTAGACAGCGCTCGTGAAGTGATGGGTGTAGGTCTAAATAGTATGGGAAAATCTTTAAACTCAACTGATTCAAATGAATTACAAGCAGCTACAGATAAATTAATCAAAATGGCACCAAATGTAAAAGCCATTATTGGTGATGAGGTAACTCAATTAATGGTCAATGAAGATGCGAGCGTTGCATTAACTTGGTCTGGTCAAGCAGCAGATATGATGTATGAAAATGAAAACTTAACCTACTCTGTTCCAAGTGAAGGTTCGAACTTATGGTTTGATAATATGGTCATTCCTCGCACCTCTAAAAATATAGTTGGTGCTCATCAATTCATCAACTTCATGCTAGACCCTGAAAACGCCGCTCAAAATGCTGATTACGTTGGCTACTCTACACCAAATAAAACAGCATTAAAATTATTAGATAAAGAAGTTGTAGAGGACGAGCGTTACTATCCTTCAAAAGAGGTTCGTGAAAATCTACATGTCTATAAAAATTTAGGACTTGAAAAAATTGGCGAATACAATGAGCAATTTTTAAAATTCAAAATGTCTATTCGCTAAAGTAAAGCCCTCTCCACTTATAATCCCTTCTTTTTTGGGACATAAAAAAGCTCGAGTTACATTTTCATGTAATTCGAGTTTTTCTTATTCACGCTGAAATAAAGGAGCTATTTAGCTCCTTTTATTTGATATTCACTTAATAGAGACGTATCCTTGTAAATAGACAGAAAATTTATTACAGAGGAGATAATACATGGAAAAGAAGTATAAAATAGCACTCATTTTACTGATGTTTAATATTTTTGTCGCTATGAGTGGTATTGGATTAATCATCCCTATCATGCCTCAATACTTAAAAACCTTTGGCGGTGAAGGCGCTGTATTAGGATTTCTCATCGCAAGTATCGCACTCGCTCAATTCATTTTTTCTCCACTAGCAGGTACACTCTCAGATAAATATGGGCGAAAAAAAT
>JAGHSJ010000234.1 GCA_018065935.1 Candidatus Kurthia equi | reverse complement strand
TTATTAGTTTTTTCACTAAATGTATTTTTTCTTTTCAAAAGCACTGAATTTCTAAAACCATCTTCACCAAACTTTTGTTTTAGAAGTGATACAGTCCAACAGATGTTTTCAAAATTTCATCTTCATTTATTTTGAAATCAGTCTATTCATTATCCCACCATAGAAAATATTACCCGGGAAATTTTTTGTTACATTGACAAATTTATATTGAATTATAATAAATTCACCCCACTCAATCAAATTTCATAATAAAAGCTCGAATCGCATAAATCATGCAATTCGAGCTTTATATTTTCACCTATCTTAAATGGAAGAACTAGCGATTTCTCTCCGTCTTCATTTTAAAACGATGCTTAATCTACATAAATTGGGTGTGCATCCGTTAAAGCTTTCACGCGAGTAACTGCTTGTGCTTTTGCAGCTTCATCTTCTGGATTTTTAAGGACTAAAGAAATAATAGATGCGATTTCTTTCATATCCTCCTCTTTAAATCCACGTGAAGTAATAGCTGGTGTACCAATACGAACACCTGATGTTACGAATGGTTTTTCCGGATCAAATGGAATACCATTTTTATTTGCTGTAATATGCACTTCATCAAGCAATGCTTCAGCCACTTTTCCTGTTAAGTTAAGTGAACGGACATCTAGTAATAATAAGTGATTATCTGTACCGCCTGAAACTGTTTTAATACCTTCTGCTTCAAGTGCTTCACCTAATACTTTTGCATTTAGGATAACTTGTTTTGCATATTCTTTGAATTCAGGTTGTAATGCTTCACCGAAAGCTACTGCTTTAGCTGCGATAACATGCATTAATGGACCACCTTGGATACCAGGGAAGATTGATTTATCAATTTTCTTCGCCCATTCTTCTTTGCAAAGAATCATACCGCCACGTGGGCCACGTAATGTTTTATGAGTTGTAGTAGTTACAAAATCAGCATATTGAACTGGGTTTTGATGTAGGCCCGCTGCAACTAAACCAGCGATATGTGCCATATCCACCATTAGTAATGCGCCAACCTCATCAGCGATTTCACGGAATTTAGCAAAGTCGATTGCACGTGGGTAAGCGGATGCGCCTGCCACGATTAATTTTGGTTTATTAGCTAATGCTTTCGCACGAACATCCTCATAATCGATAACATTTGTATCTTCCGTAACACCGTACTCTACAAAGTTATATTGAACGCCTGAGAAATTGACTGGGCTACCATGTGTTAAGTGACCACCATGTGACAGGTTCATACCTAAAACTGTATCGCCTTGCTCAAGAACTGTGAAATAAACCGCCATGTTCGCTTGTGCACCTGAGTGAGGTTGAACATTCACATGCTCTGCGCCGAAGATTTCTTTTGCACGATCACGCGCGATATCTTCAATTACATCTACATGTTCACAACCACCATAATAACGTTTTCCAGGATAGCCTTCTGCATATTTGTTTGTTAATACAGAACCTTGTGCTTCCATAACCGCTTTAGAAACGATGTTTTCAGATGCGATTAGCTCGATGTTTTCTTGTTGACGTGCAAACTCTTTCTCAATCGCGTCGAATACTGCTTTGTCTTGTGATGCAAGTTTTTCCATTTCTCTTTCCCCCTATGAGTTAACTTTCTTCTATATATACCGCTCGCTCTCCACCGATAAGTTTCGGACGAGTTTTTGCAACTGTTACAACGGCTTCGCCAATCAGTTTGACGGATGTTCTAACAGGAACTGCCACTTTTTTTAAATGCATTCCAATTAAAGTCTGCCCGATATCAATTCCGGCATGACCGCTTGCCTCTTCCACTACGACCGCATCTTCTAGCTGACGATAAGCATATGTGGACATTGAACCACCTGCTCTGATAACTGGAATAACCGATACTTCTTCTAATGAATAACGCTCTGCGGCTTCCCTTTCCATCGTTAGTCCTCTATTAATATGTTCGCAGCCTTGAAAAGCTAAATAAAACTGATGCTTTTTAGCGAAGTTTTCAAGTGGTGTGTAAAGTGCTTGTGCAATTTCAATACCACCTGCAGTCCCTATTTTGGCACCTTTCACTTCGGATGTTGAACAGCCAACTATAAATAACTGACCTTTTTTTAGCGAAGCTTGTTGTGCAAACTCATCCAGTAAAATCGTCAAATCTTGAGAAATTTTCTGTAGGTCTAACATCATCAGCGCTCCTCACTGCATACTTTAATTTTGTTGTTCAATTTCAGTGATTTTCTCAACGCGGCGTTCATGACGTCCGCCTTCAAAATCAGTTTCTAACCAAGTTTTTACGATTTCACGTGCCAGTCCAGGACCAATTACGCGTTCGCCCATTGCAATTATATTTGAGTCGTTATGACAGCGAGTTGCTTTTGCAGAAAATACATCATGCACTAATGCACAACGAATTCCTTTTACTTTATTTGCAGCAATCGACATACCAATACCTGTCCCACAAATTAAAATACCTTTATCAAATTTACCAGCTGCTACTCCTGAAGAAACAGGCTGTGCGTAGTCAGGGTAATCTACTGACGTACTGTCTTTAGGGCCAAAATCTTCATAGCTGTAACCTAGCTCATCCAGTAAGTCTTTGATCTCCTTACGTAAATTGTTTCCGCCGTGGTCAGATGAAATTGCGATTTTCAATTTAATCCCTCTTTTCATAGTGTTTACATTCCTCATCAGTGTACCATTTTTATACTAGAAATGACATAATAATTCACCTTAAATCATCTCCAACACTCGTATAATACGAACTATAAAACACTTTAAACACCATAAAGTTAAGAAAAAGACCTTTTAAAAGTCAAAAGTTGATTTAAAAAACACTTATATTCGTTATTTTACCGAACTCTTCTCAAATGTACAACCATATATTAAAAAGATATATTTTTTATTCAACTATGATATAAAT
>JAGHSJ010000279.1 GCA_018065935.1 Candidatus Kurthia equi | reverse complement strand
ATCGTAAATATGATTTTATTTTTACTTGGATCTTCAACTACGAAGAAATTATCCATTTCTTGCATAGGCACTTGTTGTTTCACATGATTCTTTAATTCTTCAAGCGCTTCTACACTCGGCATTTTGACTTCCACATGCTCTAATCCAGTATGTTTTTCTAACGGGGCAGCTAAGCCTTCTCCAGACCATATATTTCCCGCAATATGATGGTGATAACCACCTGCAGAAACAAAGAACACATCATCATAAACCTCTTGTTTTTCAAATCCTAATGCTTCTGTATAAAATGCTAACGTTTCTTCCATTTTATCAATGCGTAGATGTACATGTCCCATAACTGTTTCAGCAGGTAATTTACCATCTGTATCATATGAGGCTAGTGGCGCTAGTTCTTTAAAATTTAAAGGATGACTACCTGCAGGATATTTATCCCACTCCGTTCTCGGACGATCAGCATAGATTTCAATGCCATTCCCCTCTAAATCATAGAGATAAAAAGCTTCACTATATCCATGGTCGCTCGCACTGTCTAAGCGTGCAATCGGTAGAATCCGTTCAAAATGTGGAAAACGTCCTGCCTGTTCATTTGGACTATCAATCGTTTCTTTATTACGTAAAACCTCAAAAAACTTGGTTGCAAAGGCTTCTCTATTCGGTACTAGTAAAGCTAAATGAAATAATCCTGTACCTTTATTTGGTTGCTCCTTGTCGGCTGTTTGACGTAATTCTACTAGTACAGTTTCCCCATCCGTACCTAGTGTTACCGTGGTGGGTGTTTTCTTAATCACACTCAATCCAACGACCTCACAATAAAAAGCTGTCTGCCTATGTAAGTCTTTCACTTTCAAAACCACTCGGCCCATTTTCAAATTTTTATTCATTGTAAATTCTGTCATTTCCAATCCTCATTCCCCTTGTTAAAACCTACTGTAAAGCTTGGTATTAGTATATACAATTTAGACTTATATTTCAAATATCATCCCTTTCTTTTTATGCCTTCCTTCATTTCCATCTAAAACATGCGCTACGACGACTTAAAATAAAGAAAACCCACCCTAATTAAAAGGCAGGTTTTACATATTTATAGAGGAATTATTAATCTTCTTCTCCGCTTAAAATGTACTCATTTTCAACTTCAATCATTTTATTTAAACGAATTGCATCAATAATCCACCAGATGAATAAGCCGCCTGCTACCCATGCGCCTATTGCTAAAAATGATGTAATAAATGCGAAACATCCGACTGTTAAAACGAATAAGCCACTACCCATACGATTTAAATACATACGATGTCCACCGAAAAACATGCCTAAAAAGAACCAAATTAGCCATGCTGCTTTTTTAGTTTTTAATTTTGGTGCTACTTCTGTCATTATATACTCTCCTTATAAAACGAGTTCACTTCTCTTTACATATTAATGCTTTTATTTAAAAAAAGATATCAATTATCCTTCTATACCCGATAATTGCGAATTTCGTCACCACTATGTAAATAATAGGAAATAAAAAAATCAGTGATTATTCCCTTTTTAGAGTGGAATAATCACTGACATACGCGATTTTATTTTAAATTCCCTGCTTTTAAATCTTCATACCATTTTAATAAACCTGGAATATCTTCATTATGAATTGCCCCAGTTTCTTCAGCTGCTTCTACCAATGCTTCAAAATTTGACAGACTGAAATATGGTACACCTGCTTTTTCAAAGTTTTCAATAGCCGCTGGTAACAGGTAAGAATATACAGATACCACGCCTAAAACTTCTGCACCTTCACGTTGTAACGCTTCAACCGCATTAATTGAAGAACCACCAGTAGAAACGATATCTTCAATTACAACTACTTTAGCGCCTTGTTGGAATACACCTTCTGTTTGCTTACCTCGTCCATGATCCTTTGGCTTAGATCGCACATAAACCATCGGCTGTTGTAAAATATCCGCCACCCATGCCGCGTGTGGAATACCAGCAGTTGCCGTTCCTGCAACGACTTCACAACTTGGGAATTTCTCTTGGATAAGATTTGCTAAACCTTTGGCAATCACCGTACGCACTTTCGGAAAAGAAATCGTTAAGCGTGTGTCACAATAAATAGGAGATTTAATTCCTGATGCCCATGTGAATAAATCCTTTGGACGTAATTCGACTGCTCCAGCCTCAAGCATCCCTTTTGCTACCTCATGTTGAATTGCCATTATTAAATTCCTCCCCATAATTGTTTCACTGTCGCATACGATGTGCTTGGATTTTCAGCCTGCGTAATTGCACGACCAACGACGATTTGTGTAGACCCCTGTTCCCTCGCATAATCGGGTGTAGCCACACGTTTTTGATCATGTGCATCGCCACCTGCTAAACGTATACCAGGTGTGACTTTATAAAAGTCTTTCCCACATGCTTTTTCAATTTCTTTCGCTTCTAAAACCGAGCAAACTACGCCATCCATACCTGAAGATTTTGCTAACATTGCATAATTAATGACAGAGGCATCTAAGCTCGTCATAATGTTTTGCTCCTGTTGCATTTGTTCTTCTGTAGTAGAAGTAAGCTGTGTTACTGCGATTAAAAATGGACGTTCTTGGCCTTCTGGTGTGCCTTCAACTAAGCCTTCCATTGCCGCTTCCATCATTTTTGAGCCACCTGCTGCATGAACATTTACTAAAGTAACACCTAGTTTAGCAAGTCCCTTCATCGCAGACTTCACCGTATTTGGAATATCATATAATTTTAAATCTAAAAATATATCATGGCCCATATCTTTGATAATTTTTATAATAGAAGGACCTTCCTGATAGAATAATTCCATCCCTACTTTCACAAATAAAGGCTCATGAAATTGTTCCAGAAATTCGATTACTTCTATTTTACTCGACATATCTAATGCAATAATTGGCTTGTTGTTCATTAACGGTGACTCCTTCCGATGACTTCAGTAATATGTTGATAGCCCAGCTCATCTAATTTTGCTGGTAGCTGTTCAATAATATTCGGGCACACAAAGTGGTCGACAAAATTTGCTGTTCCTACCGCAACTGCACTCGCACCTGCTGATAAGAAATCAATCACATCTTCCACATTTGCAACGCCACCCATACCGATAATCGGAATAGAAACTGCTTTATACACTTCATATACCATGCGAATAGCCACAGGTTTTACAGCTGGGCCTGATAAGCCACCTGTTCCATTCGCAATAACAGGCTTCCCTGTACGCTCATGTAGACGCATACCAACTAATGTATTAATCATTGTGATACCGTCTGCTCCACCTTCTTCAACAGCCTTCGCTATATCCACGATATTTGTCACATTTGGTGAAAGTTTCACATACACTGGCACACTTGATACGGCTTTCACTGCACGCGTTAATTCTTTCGCCGTTTGTGGATCTGTCCCGAATTGAATACCGCCACATTTTACATTTGGGCATGAAATATTTAGCTCTAAAGCATGTACATTTGGTGCTTTCGAGATTTGCTTCGCTACTTCTACATAATCTTCTGTCTCTGTACCTGCTACATTCGCAATAATTGGCACATCAAATTGTTCTAACCAAGGTAGTTCATGCGCTAAAATATGCTCTAATCCTGGATTTTGCAGGCCAATTGCATTAAGCATACCTGCAGATGTTTCAGCTACACGAGGCGTAGGATTTCCACGACGAGGTTCTAATGTTGTTGCTTTTATCATAATTGATCCTAATTTAGAAAGATCATATAAATTCGCATACTCTTGACCAAAGCCAAAGCATCCTGAAGCGGGCATAATTGGGTTTTTTAATGTTAATCCTGGAAGTTCAACCTTTAAACGATCGCTCACAATGCGACAACTCCTCTCGGGAATACAGGTCCATCTGAACACACTTTTTTATAATTTCCATCGGTTGTGTCACATACACATGCATAGCAAGCGCCAATGCCACAGCCCATGCGTTCTTCAAAAGATAAGAAACCTTTTTTATCTGGATAAGCTTTTTCTAAAGCACCTAACATCGGCATCGGTCCACAGCTATAAAAGACATCAAATGCTGGATTCACTTCATTTAATAAATCTGTCACAAAGCCTTTCGTACCATATGTGCCATCTGCTGTCACAATATAGGTGGCACCTAGTTCTTTAAATTTTTCTTCATAAAATACATTGTATTTTGATTGGAAGCCAAGGACATGAATCGTCTTAATCCCTTTTTCATTTAAACGTTTTGATAACTCATATAGAGGTGGTACACCAATTCCACCACCTACTAATAAAGCGGTCTGTCCTGGTGTAGCTTCTTCTACAGGAAATCCATTTCCTAACGGTCCAAGAACATCGACTTCATCGCCGGCCTTTTTCGTAGATAATATTTTCGTTCCTTGTCCGCCTGCACGGTAAATCATTTTAAATTGCATACTATCATGGTCGATTTCTGCAATACTTATTGGTCTTCTTAAAGAGGGTTCGTAACTATCTGTCACACGAATGTGAACAAATTGTCCAGGCTGTTTCATTTCAAGAGTGAGCTGACCAATTAAGGTCAACTCAAAAATATCATCTGCAATCTGCTTTTGACGAACTACTTTCATACGTTCTTGTTGGATCAATTTAGTGCACCTCCGCTTTTGGCATTTCCTCAGCAGTGAATGTCATCGACTCAATCACGCGTAAGATTGCTTCCGCTGTATCTAATGAAGTTAAGCAAGCTACGCCATTTTCCACTGATTCTCGACGAATACGGAAACCATCACGTGCTGGTTGCTTCCCTTTTGTTAATGTATTGATGACTAACTGGGCGTTTCCTTTTTGGATAACATCTAGTAATGTCATACCTTCTTCACCAATTTTACCGACCACCTGTGCTTTAATACCTTCAGCCTCTAATGTAGCAGCTGTTCCTGGTGTCGCTAAAATACTGTAGCCGATATTTGTAAAGCGTTTGGCTAGTGAAATGGCTTCTTCTTTATCTTTATCCGATACTGTCATGACTACTGAGCCATGATCTTTGATTTTCATACCTGCTGCGACAAAGCCTTTGTACAATGCTTTTTCCAGTGTCGAATCTTTCCCCATTACTTCCCCAGTTGATTTCATCTCAGGTCCTAATGTTGTATCCACACGACGAAGTTTCGCAAAACTGAATACTGGCACTTTAACAAAGACGCCCTCTTTCACTGGTGCTAAACCTACTGGATAGCCTTGTTCAATAATTGATTGACCTAAAATAGCTTTTGTTGCAACATTTGCCATCGGAATATTCGTGATTTTACTTAGGAATGGAACTGTACGTGAAGCACGTGGATTCACTTCGATTACATACACAACATCCTTAGAAATAACATATTGAATATTCATTAAACCGACAATACCTAAGCCTTTTGCTAAGCGCGTTGTGTAATCTACTAATGTATCTGTATGTTTTTGACTTAATTGCTGTGTTGGATAAACCGCGATTGAGTCACCTGAGTGAACACCTGCACGTTCGATGTGTTCCATAATTCCTGGAATCAAGACATTTTCACCATCACAGATTGCATCGACTTCAATTTCTTTCCCTGTTAAGTAACGGTCGATTAATACGGGATGTTCTGGAGAAGCTTCTACAGCTGTCGCCATATAATGTGTTAATTCTTCTGTGTTATAAACAATTTCCATTGCACGCCCACCTAATACATAAGACGGACGAACTAACACTGGGTAGCCAATTTCTTCAGCGATTGCGACAGCATCTGGTGTGTTCGTCGCTGTTTTACCTAGTGGCTGTGGAATACCGATTTCATGTAAAGCGGCTTCGAAACGATCACGTGATTCTGCACGGTCGATATCATCTAAAGATGTACCGAGAATTTGTACACCGCGTGCTTCTAATTTATCTGCTAAGTTAATCGCTGTTTGACCACCAAATTGAACGACTACACCTTTTGGTTGCTCAAGGTCAACAATATGCATAACGTCTTCAATTGTAAGTGGCTCAAAGTATAATTTATCTGAAATCGAGAAGTCAGTTGAAACTGTTTCTGGATTTGAGTTGATAATGATGGCTTCATAGCCTGCTTCTTGAATCGCCCACACTGAGTGAACTGTTGCATAGTCAAATTCAACACCCTGTCCGATACGGATTGGACCTGAGCCTAATACGATGACTGATTCACGATCTGTTTTAATGGATTCATTTTCATCACCGTATGTGCCGTAGAAGTACGGTGTTTCTGATTCGAATTCTGCTGCACAAGTATCGACCATTTTATAGACAGGTACGATGCCATTTTCTTTACGTAGGTCATATACTTCCATCTCTTTCATGCCCCAAAGCTTTCCGATGGTTTCATCTGCAAAGCCCATTTTCTTCGCTTGGCGTAAAACAGCAAGGTCTTTTACATTTTCAGCTAAGACTGTTTCGTAATCGATAATGTTTTTGAATTTATTCAAGAAGAATAGGTCAATTTTAGACCATTCATGAATTTCTTCGATTGTTACACCGCGACGAAGTGCTTCACCTAAGAAGAATAAACGTTCATCGCCTGCTTTCGTTACACGTTTTTTAATCCATTCATCTGTTAAGTCTTCTGCATTTTTCATTGCGATATGCTTATGCCCTGTTTCTAATGAACGCACTGCTTTTAACATGGCTTCTTCAAAAGTACGACCAATTGCCATTACCTCACCAGTCGCTTTCATTTGTGTACCTAAGTTACGTTTTGCTCCTTCAAATTTATCGAAAGGCCAGCGAGGAATCTTCGCTACGATATAATCTAGTGCTGGTTCAAAGCAAGCATATGTTTTTCCTGTAACTGGGTTCATCATTTCATCTAATGTTAAACCGACTGCAATTTTAGCTGCTAGTTTCGCAATTGGATAGCCTGTCGCTTTTGATGCAAGTGCAGATGAACGTGATACACGTGGATTTACTTCAATAATATAGTAGTTAAAGCTATCTGGATCTAATGCAAGCTGTACGTTACAACCACCCTCGATTCCAAGTGCACGAATAATTTTCAACGACACATTACGTAGCATATGATACTCACGGTCAGAAAGTGTTTGTGATGGCGCAACTACGATTGAATCGCCTGTATGAATCCCTACTGGATCGACATTTTCCATATTACAAACTACGATGGCATTATCTTTTGAGTCACGCATAACTTCATACTCAATTTCTTTGTATCCAGCGATTGATTTTTCTAGTAAGCATTGTGTTACAGGGCTATATTTAAGGCCTGACGTTACGGTTTCTTCTAATTCCTGCTCATTGTGGCAAATACCACCACCTGTTCCGCCTAAAGTGAAGGCAGGACGTACAATAACTGGGTAACCGATACGATTGACGAAGTTATGTGCTTCTTCTAAGTTATGAATAATATCTGATTCTGGTGTTGGTACATCTAGTTCATACATTAAGTTACGGAATAAATCACGGTCTTCGGCTTGATTGATTGCATCCAATTTTGTTCCTAAGATTTCAATGTTTAACTCGTCCAAAATACCAGAGTTATGTAGCTCAATAGCCATGTTCAAACCTGTTTGACCGCCTAGTGTTGGCAATAAAGCATCTGGGCGTTCTTTACGTAAAATACGTGAAACAAATTCAAGGCTAATTGGTTCAATATATACTTTGTCTGCAATTTCTGTATCTGTCATGATTGTTGCTGGGTTCGAGTTGATTAAAATAACGCGGTAGCCCTCTTCTTTTAAAGATAGACAAGCTTGTGTACCTGCGTAGTCAAATTCTGCGGCTTGTCCAATGACGATTGGACCTGAACCGATTACTAAAATGGATTTTATATCTTGGCGTTTAGGCATGTTGTGTTTGCTCCTTTCTAGCGTGTGTATTCATTAATTCAATAAATTGATCAAATAAGTGATTTGGATCTTCTGGTCCAGGTGATGCTTCTGGATGATATTGCACCGTAAACACTGGATGTATCTTGTGTCGAACCCCTTCAATTGTTCCGTCATTTAATGCGACATGCGTAATTTCTAAATCTGTATTTTTAAGTGACTCTGGATCAATTGCATAACCATGATTTTGTGATGTGATTTCTGTACGACCTGTAGCTAAATCTTTCACTGGATGATTGGCACCACGGTGACCAAATTTCAGTTTGAATGAATCTGCTCCACTTGCTAAAGCGAATAGCTGATGCCCTAAGCAAATACCGAAGATTGGCACTTTTCCGACTAAACCTTTAATTGCTTCAACTGCTTCTGGTACATCTTTCGGATCCCCAGGGCCATTCGATAGCATAATCCCATCTGGATTGTAGGCAAGAATTTCTTTTGCTGTTGTATTATAAGGTACAACGACCACATCACAGTCACGTTTATTTAATTCACGTAGAATACCGTGTTTCATCCCATAATCAATTAGCACAACTTTGTTTCCACGTCCCGGACTTGGGTAAGCTGATTTTGTAGATACTTGCTCGACTTGGTTTGTTGGTAATACAGTCGCTTTTAAGCGCGTAATCACCTCTTCTAAATTAACCGTTTCGCCAACTGCTGAAATATACCCTTTTACCGAACCTTCTGTGCGAATCATACGCGTTAATTTACGTGTATCAATGCCTTCGATTCCTGGAATATCTCTTTCTTTGAAAAATTCGTCTACTGTTCTCTCATTACGGAAGTTCGATGGTGTTTTTGCTAATTCATGAACGACGAAACCTTTGATAGCAGGTGTGATTGTTTCAAAGTCATCACGATTAATCCCGTAGTTCCCAATCATCGGATACGTCATTGTTACGATTTGTCCACAGAATGATGGGTCAGAAATTGTTTCCTGATAGCCTGTCATTCCTGTTGTAAATACGACTTCACCTTTTGAACTCTTATCACTCCCAAATGCTAACCCCTCAAATACTTCGCCATTTTCTAAAATTAATTTTCTAGTTGTCATTGTGCATCCTCCCAAACGATATTTCCGTTATAAATTGTCATAACAGGCCAGCCCTGTGCTGTCCACCCGTTGAACGGTGTATTACGGCCTTTCGATACAAATCCCTCTGCGTCTATAACTTGTTCTTTTTCTAAATCGAGTAAGATTAAATCTGCTGAAGCCCCTACTTCAATTTTACCGTATGGTAATTTGAATAATTCAGCAGGTTTTGTTGCCATCCATTCGATTAATTGCTGCAATGTCCATTTTCCTGTTTTTACAAAATGCGTATATAACAGTGGGAATGCTGTTTCAAAACCTACAATTCCAAATGGTGCACCTACCATGCCACAGCATTTTTCATCTTCTGTGTGCGGTGCATGATCCGTTGCGATACAATCGATTGTGCCATCAAGTAAAGCCGCATGAAGCGAATCTTTATCCTCTTTGGCACGTAATGGTGGGTTCATTTTCCAATTCGCATCATCTGAAGGAATATCCATTTCTTCTAATAGAAGATGATGTGGACAAACCTCAGCAGTCACATGAATCCCCGCTGCTTTCGCATCGCGTACAGCACGAACCGATTCTTTTGTCGATACATGACACACATGGTAGTGAGCGCCTGCAGCTTCTGCTAGAAGTACGTCACGTGCAATTTGCACCGACTCACATACCGAAGGAATTCCCGGTAAACCAAGTTCTTTATTACGTGTCCCTTCATGCATTACCCCATCATAAATCAGTGAATTATCTTCACAGTGTGCAACAACCGTCATGCCAATTGCCGCTGCATCCTTCATTTGTTCAAACATAGTAGAAGCCAATTGCACCCCAACACCGTCATCCGAAAATGCAACTGCTCCATTCGCCTTCAATGCCGCAAGATCTGTTCTTGCATCTCCTGATTGTGCAACTGTTAGTGAGCCATAGGGTAAGACACGAATGATTGCACTATCTTTAATTAAGCCATTAATCAGTTGTAAGTTTTCTACTGAATCAGGTACTGGCTTGGTGTTTGGCATTGCACAAATTGTTGTGAACCCACCTTTAGCTGCTGAAGCTGAGCCGGTTGCGATTGTTTCCTTATGCTCAAAACCTGGTTCACGTAGATGTGTATGTACGTCTACGAATCCTGGAGATACCACTAATCCTTTGCCATCAATTACTTCCTCTGTGGCTGTTTCTTCAATAGATGCACCGATTTCTTTGATTGTCCCCTGCTCAATTAAAATATTTGTTAGTTGAAGCTCACCTTGCTCATTTAACATCTGTACATTTTTCAGTAATTTTGTCATCTTAGTTTCTCCCCTTTAAAATATATTCCATGATGGCCATGCGAATATAGAGACCATTCTTCATTTGAGCAAATATTCTCGAACGTTCACACTCGACTAACTCCGAATCAATTTCTACCCCTCGATTGATTGGTGCCGGATGCATGATGATAGCTTGATCCTTCATCTGTTTTTCTCGTTCAACGGTCAAACCATAAACTTCTCTATAACCCTCGACTGTAAAACCTTCGTAAGCTGCATTTCTCTCATGTTGAACGCGTAATAACATAATGACATCACTTTGCTCAAGTAGTTGGTCCCAATTGTGATGAGCTTCAAACTCTCCTTGCCATTGCGGTGGACAAACAAATTGGACATTTGCGCCTAATTTTTTTAACGCGGTTGCATCTGATTTAGCAACGCGACTATGTGATACATCCCCAACAATTGTAACATTGATTCCTTCGAATCTTCCGAACTCTTTGAATATTGTGTATAAATCAAGTAGAGATTGAGAAGGATGTTGTCCCGCCCCGTCTCCTGCATTAATAATCGCTACGTCCAAGCCTTGTAACAATTGCTCATAATAAGCGTCTTCCTTATGTCGAATGACTACTGCGTCAATACCACTTTGTTGAATTGTTTTTACTGTGTCATACAATGTTTCACCTTTTAAGACACTTGAGAAAGCTGCATCAAAAGGAATCACTGTCGCACCAATGCGACGTTCTGCTGATTCAAAGGATGTTTTTGTTCTCGTGCTCGGTTCAAAAAATAAGTTGGCAACATAATAATCTTTTTCTAGCTGTGGTTTCGCACCTGCTTCAAATTCAGCAGCTCGCTGTAAAATCGTCATTATTTCTTCTGTTGATACTTTATCCATTGACAGTAAATTTTTCATCATTGTCAGTATGCCCCCTAGTTAATTTTCATAAGAAAAGCCTCCCTAATTCAGAGGGAGGCTTGAGGAAGATATGACAAGATAGAGTTGTAGCATTTGCTACAGCTTTATCCAATCGAACCACCCTTACTTGCCTCTCTGGGCAATCTTTAAAAGGTCAATCTATTTAGTTTTTCACTTGTCTTTTTTCTAATTTTTCACGTTGCTCTTCTGCTTCTAATTCAATATCTGGCTGTGCTTTACCTGGTAATACGATGTTTAATATCACACCAACGATTGCTGCTAAAGCCATTCCTTCGATTGAAAATGTTTCGTTGAATAAAAGCTTACCGCCACCAATTCCTAGTATTAAGATAACAGATGCGATGACTAAGTTTCGGTTGTGATCAAAGTCGATTTTATTTTCAACTAACATACGTAAACCAGATGAAGCGATAATCCCGAATAATAGGATGGATACGCCGCCTAAAACTGGTGTTGGTATCGATCCAACAATGGCCATTAGCTTACCTGAGAAGGAAAGAATCATCGCAAACACTGCTGCTCCGCTGATTACCCAAACACTGAATACACGTGTTAATACAAGTACACCGATATTTTCACCGTAAGTTGTTTTCGGTGGTCCACCGATTAGTGATGAAATCAATGTACCTAAACCATCACCTAGTAACGAACGATTTAAACCAGGACTTTTAATGAAGTTACGTTTCACAACTTTTCCAAGTACAAGCTGGTGACCGATATGCTCTGAAATCGTTACAATAACGATTGGCACCATGGCGAACAAAATTTTGCTTGTAAACTGGAAGTCATAATCAATTCCTGGAATGATAAAGTCTGGAACCGTAATCCAAGATGCTGATGCTACTTTATCTAGATTAATAAATGTAGTGTTGAACACTGCATCTGAAATCAATGCCACAATATATCCACCAATCATCCCAAGCAAGATTGGCATCGTACTCATAACCCCTTTGAAGAAGTTATTGAAGAAAATTGCAATGGCTAGTGTAAGTAATGCTACGATGAAATATGATGCGTGATAAACTTGCTCATTTCCTGCTGTCGTTTCATACATTGACATATTGACTGCTGTTCCTGCTAATGCTAACCCAATAACCATAATAACTGGTGCTACTACGATTGGTGGTAGGATTTTCATAATCCATCTGTAGCCTGTTTTCCAAATGAGTAGCGATACAATTCCGTAGACAATGCCGACTGCCATTGCTCCCATCATTGCGCCTCCTGGACCACCTGCTGCTTCTGTTGCTACCAACATTGGTGCAATGAAAGCAAAGGATGAACCTAAGTATGCTGGCACTTGAAATCTTGTGATTAATAAGAAGCAAAGTGTCGCAATCCCACTTGTAAGTAACGCGATTGCTGGTGATAACCCTGTTAATGTTGGAACTAAGATTGTTGAACCGAACATTGCAAACATATGTTGCAAGCTTAATGTAATCAATTGACCGGCTTTTGGTTTTTCATGAATATCTAACACTGTATTTGTCATATCTAAATGTCCCCACATTCTTTTATGTCTTGCCTGTTACTCGTAAATTGCTACTTGATCTTCCTCGTCAACTTCTACCATACTCACTACAATACGTTCGTGACTTGCTGTTGGAATGTTTTTTCCTACATAGTCTGCTCGAATTGGTAATTCACGATGACCTCGGTCTACTAATACTGCTAGTTGAATTTGCGATGGTCGCCCTAAATCCATTACCGCATCCATTGCCGCTCGAATTGTTCTTCCTGTGTAAAGTACATCATCAACTAAAATGATTTTTTGGTTTGAAATATCATCCGTGATATCAACCTGTTGTACAAGCGCTTCACCATTTAACGTTTTCGTAGATAAATCATCTCGATAAAGTGAGATGTCTAATTCACCCGAACGAATCGTTTTCTTTTCAATGATGTTAATTTTTTGTGCTAAGCGCTTCGCTAAGTAAGCACCGCGTGTTTTAATCCCTACTAGAATGACCTCGTCAATTCCTTCATTACGCTCGATAATTTCGTGCGCAATTCGTGTAAGTGCACGATTCATTGCTGCTGGATCTAATAATTCTGCTTTTTTTGTCACGTTAAACGCCTCCTATTCGTGGCATAAAAAAACCTCTTGAGCTAAGAGCCCAAGAGGATATAGGTATACTAATAGATATGTCAAATACACTGTAACTCGCACAGTTATCCCACATTCTTCGCATCCTTTTCAGCCTCTCTGGACTGTCTTTAAAGGTGAATATTAAGATTTTCACTGACCTCAGTATAGTACGTTATGACTTAAAACGTCAACCGTATTTTGTTATTTCTCGTAATTCGCGCTTAATTCAGCTAAAAGTGCTTCAAACTCAGCAGGAAGTGGCGCTTGGAATTCTAGGTATTCCTTTGTACGTGGATGAATGAAACCAAGTACACCTGCATGTAATGCTTGACCACCGATATCCATTGTTTTCTTCGGACCGTATTTAGGATCCCCAACTAAAGGATAATTAATATAATTCATATGCACACGAATTTGGTGCGTACGACCTGTTTCAAGACGGCATTGTACCAGTGTGTAATCAATACCGAAACGACCCATCACTTGGAAATGTGTCACAGCATGTTTTCCGCCATCAACAATACCCATTTTTTGACGATCTTTTTTATCGCGACCGATTGGTGCATCAATTGTTCCTTTATCATGTGGAATATGACCGTGTACAAGTGCTGTATAGCGACGAGTAACAGTTTTATCTACAAGCTGTTGTACTAATGATTCATGTGCTAAATCATTTTTAGCAACCATTAGTAAACCAGAAGTATCTTTATCAATACGGTGAACGATACCTGGACGCATAACGCCGTTGATTCCTGATAAATCTCTTACTTGATGCATTAAACCATTTACAAGTGTTCCTGTTGTATGACCTGGTGCAGGGTGAACTACCATGCCTTTTGGTTTGTTAACAACTAATACATCTTCATCTTCATAAACGATTTCTAGGTTTAAATCTTCTGCTAAAAGCTCTAATGGCTCTGGCTCTGGTGGTGTCACAGTGATGACATCATTCTCTTTTAATTTATATGTTCTTTTTACTTTTTCGTCATTTACTAATAAATGACCTCCATCGATAAAAATTTGGATTTGGTTACGTGACCAATCTTCTTGAAGAGCTCCTAAAAGTTTATCAATACGTTGACCTTTTTGTTCTGCTGTAATTTTAAATGTTTCTGACATTACTTCACCTTTTTCTTTTCTTTTTGCATATCAAAAAGAATATATATGACTAGCATGATTACACCTAGAGTTAACGCAGCATCTGCAACATTAAAAATAGGGAAATCATAATTGATTACTGGAATTAATACACTGACGAAATCTACCACTTCACCACGGAATAAACGATCGATGAAGTTCCCAATTGCGCCACCTAATAGCATCATAAGACTTGCTTGGAATAAAGGTTGCCCTTTTGCTTCCTTATGATAATAAAAAATAATTCCTACAATCACTACAACTGTGATGACTGCAAATAACCAAAATTGACCTTGTAACATTCCCCATGCTGCTCCACCATTACGATGTGAATACAGTGAAAAATAGGGGTCCCAAATTGTAATTTCTTCGCCGACGTCCATAGTTTTTACAATACGCCACTTTGTCAGCTGATCCAAAACAATGACGAATAACGCGATTAGATAGTATTTAAACACAGTTTGTCCTCCGTTTTACAATATATTAAACATTTTACCATACGAAACGTTAGAATGAGAAACTACATTGTGTCATTTGCATATATCTTTTACTTTTGTAGTAAAAATTCCTTAAAAAAAGCTTACGGATGCAGCATATACCACATCCATAAGCCTTTAATTGTCATGCAAAGTTTTTTCTATATTATTCTACGTCTGAATAATATTCTTCTACAACTTCAGCACAGTGTGCACATAGTGTTGGATGTGCTTCACTTGAACCGACTGTTTCAGAGATAGTCCAGCAACGTTCACATTTTTCTCCGTCAGCTTTTTCAACAACAACTGCTACGCCGTCTTGTACAACAGCATTAGCTGGAGCTTGTTCGAAAGTACCGCCAATTTCAAATTTAGAAACGATATTTAATTGAGCAAAGTTAATATTTTCATCTTGGAATAAGCCAGTAGTTGCTTCATCACAGTAAATAGTTAAGTGAGCTTCTAATGATTTACCAATTGTTTTCGCTGCGCGTGCTTCTTCAAGAGCTTTCAGAATCACTGTGCGGCTTTCCATGATACGTGACCATTTCTCTGCTAATGCTGAGAAGTTATCTTTAGAATCAGCGTCAGGCATGTCTGTTAATTGAACAGATGCTGCTTCTTCATTTAAGTAACCCCACATTTCATCAGTTGTATGAGGAATGATTGGTGTTAATAATTTCAATAACGCATCTAATGTGTCACAGATGACAGATTGCATAGCACGACGCGCATGATTATCTTTCCCTTCGATATAGACAACATCTTTAGCGATATCTAAATAGAATGAGCTTAGTTCAGAAGAGATGAAGTTATTCATCGCTTTGTAAACTGTTGCAAATTCATAGGCATCATATGCTTCACGAGAAGTTTTGATTAATTTTTGTAATTGCATGTACATGTACTGATCTACTTCACGTAAATCTTCGTATGCTACGTAGTCTGTTTCACGATTAAAGTCATGTAAGTTACCATGTAAGAATTTAAGCGTGTTACGGATCTTACGGTATACTTCAGAAACTTGTTTTAACATATCCATTGAGATACGAACATCTGCAGTATAGTCAACTGAAGCTACCCATAAACGTAAAATATCTGCACCATATTGGTTCATTACTTTAGAAGGTGCGATGATGTTACCGATTGATTTAGACATTTTGCGACCTTCGCCGTCTAATACGAAACCATGCGATAAAATACCTTTGTATGGTGCGTGACCGTTAATCGCTACAGATGTGATTAATGATGAGTTAAACCATCCGCGGTATTGGTCAGAACCTTCTAGATAAAGATCAGCTGGATAACGTAATTCTTCACGTTCATCTAACACAGCTTGGTGTGTAGATCCTGAGTCAAACCATACATCCATGATATCTGATTCTTTTTTGAATTCGCCATTTGGTGAACCTGGGTGTGTGAAGCCTTCTGGTAATAATTCTTTCGCTTCTTTTTGGAACCAGATGTTTGAACCATGTTCACGGAATAAATCTTGTACATGAGCAATTGTTTCTGGTGTTAAAATTGATTCGCCATTTTCAGCATAGAATACTGGAATTGGAACACCCCATGCACGTTGACGAGAAATACACCAGTCGCCACGGTCACGAATCATATTGAATAGACGAGTTTCACCCCAGATAGGTGTAAAGCCAGTATCGCGAATTGCTTGTAGTAATTCTTCACGGAAGCTTTCAATTGAAGCAAACCATTGTGGAGTTGCGCGGAAGATAACTGGTTTTTTCGTACGCCAATCATGTGGGTATGAATGTTCAAAGAATGTAAGGCTTAGTAATGCGCCAACTTCTTCTAATTTTTCACAAATAGGTTTATTTGCTTTGTCATAGAACATACCAGCGAATTCGCCAGCTGCTTCTGTCATCATCCCTTTGTTATCTACTACAGAAAGGATTTCTAAGCCGTAACGTTTACCTACTTGGTAATCGTCCTCACCATGACCAGGAGCTGTATGAACACAACCAGTACCTGCTTCAAGCGTTACGTGATCGCCTAGCATTACTAATGATGTACGATCAAATAATGGGTGTTTAGCTGTTACATTTTCAAGCTCTTCCCCTTTAATTTCACGATCGATTACTGGATTTTCCCAGCCTAATTTTTCAGCTACTGTAGCTAGTAAGCCTTTAGCTACGATGAATTTTTTATCTTCTACTTTTACAACAACATACGTAAATGTTGGGTTCACAGAAATACCTAAGTTAGCTGGCATTGTCCATGGAGTAGTTGTCCAGATGATGAAATTTTCATCTTCAGTTACTACACCTTTACCATCTACAACAGCAAATGCTACATAGATTGAAGGTGATTTAATATCTGCGTACTCAATTTCCGCTTCTGCTAAAGCAGATTCACTTGATGGTGACCAGTAAACTGGTTTTAACCCTTTATAAATATAGCCTTTTTCAGCCATTTTACCGAATACGCCGATTTGACGTGCTTCAAATTCTGGTTTTAATGTAACATAAGCATTTTCCCAATCGCCACGAACACCGATACGACGGAATTGTTCACGTTGGTTATTTACTTGTTCATAAGCATATTTCATACAAAGGTCGCGGAAATCAGCAACCGACATTTTTTTACGGTCATGCCCTTTTTTAGTAAGTGCATGTTCGATTGGTAAACCATGTGTATCCCAACCTGGTACGTATGGTGCAAAGTAACCAGTCATTGAACGGTGACGGTTAATCATATCTTTTAACACTTTATTTAGTGCGTGACCCATGTGTAAATCACCATTTGCATATGGAGGTCCATCATGAAGAATGAAAGGCGTATTATCTTTTGTACGCTCAAGGACTAATTTATTAATGTCCATTTCATTCCATTTTTCTTGCATTTTTGGTTCAGCATTCGGTAAATTTCCGCGCATTGGGAAATCTGTTTTTGGCATCAATAGCGTGTTTTTGTATTCCATATTGACTTATTCCTCCTCTAAATTAACGAGTGCAAGCACTCCATCCTAACTAATCACACCTGGAATTTCCCAGGAAATAAAAAAAACCTCCCCATCCCAAAGGGACGAGGAGGATTATTCTCGCGGTACCACCCTAGTTGCATACAAAAAAACATATGCCTCTTAGAACACAGGTAACGGTGTGTGCCGAGATTACTTAATGAAAATACGGTTCAGTAATCTAGTTCAAGAGTGATTTTCTTCTATGAATACCTGTTCGAGCTTGCACTATCCTCGACTCGCTTAGCTGTTTTTCATAAAATACTGTCTCTATCAATACTTTTATACATATGATGACATTATAAAAAAACAGTTAGCTTTCGTCAAGTAATACTTACTATTCCTGAGGTAAATTCAAATGTTCTAACTCAGCCGTGTCTGCCTCATATTCCATTAAGTGATCCCAATCATCATTTTCAATTAAATCTAATTGTGCTTCAACAATCATTTTAAAACGATTGCGGAACACTTTCGATTGTTTTTTAAGCTCTTCGATTTCCATCGCAATGCGACGTGCTTTCGATAAGGCTTCATTAACGATACGATCCGCATTTTTTTCGGCTTCTTTAACAATTAATTTTGCTTCTTTTTGAGAGTTACGACGTACCTCTTCAGCAGCTTCTTGCGCTACAATAATTGATTTTTGTAATGTTTCCTCTAAGGAATGATAATGTCCGATTTGTTCGCCGGTAACCATTAAACGATTTTCTAAATTTTGCTTTTCATCTAAAACTAATTCCAAATCTTTCATAATTTGTTCTAAAAATTCGTTTACTTCATCCTCATTATAACCGCGAAAACCTCGGGTGAATTCCTTATTATGTATATCAATTGGTGATATTGGCATGTTTTCCTCTCCTTTGCAACTTTGTGAATGTAGGTTTATTATACCTTTGATTTCGTCTTAGTTCATCAACTATTGATGTTTTTTTGCGAAATTCATGAATTTCTTTCTAGTTTTTTGAAATTTATACGGATTTTATCCTTTTTTGTGCGACCTTCAATCGAAGAAATTTCTAAACGACCATACCCTCTTACTGAAAGTAGGTCCCCTTCCGTTAAATCAAATGAACTGTTTTCTTGCAATCTATAATTCACTTTTACATACGAACTTTGAATCAATTGCGTTGCTTTTTGACGTGATATTTTGTAGGCTGTTGCCAATATTGCATCTAAGCGTAAAGAAGACACCGTATCCTGTTGTTCACGCCACTGTTCATCGTTTTCTAACAATTGGGCATTCTCATCTAAACTTTTCAAATGAACCTTCACTTTATTAATGGCTTCTAAATTAATTTCAACGAAGTTTGAAATTTCCTTTTGAACCACAAATTGGATTTTTTGTTCATTCAGTCTAATATCCCCGAATTTGCTACGGTTTAAACCCATTCCTAATAAAGATCCTAAAACATCTGGGTGCTTGAGTTGAATGAACTTGGATGGGTAATTTAATTCAAAAATTTCTATCATAAAATCACTTATTTGTGGTTCAAAATAATCTGGATAGAGTATGACACGCTGTCTTTCTGCTTGTGAAAAAGCCCCATAAGCTTTCATCTTCACATCCGAATTTTCTCCAACGAGCGATTGTATAATCATCACTTGTCTCGGATCTAAAAAGCTTGTCAATTTTGGCGTATATTGATTTCTTACATCATTCATCCAATCATTCACTTGAACAATAAAACTTTGTTCTTCTGGACGAAAATGTTGCATCACATCTTTCATTTTTTTGCCTCCTATTAAAAATAAAACTCAAGAGCGTTTGACACGTTCCTGAGTTTATTAGCTTAAGAATGAATGAATGATTATCCAAACAACCCTAAATAATACAAAGTTCGGAATAAACCTGTACTAATTAATTGTAAGGCAATTAATGCAACAATTGGTGAAATATCAATCATACCGATTGGTGGAATGAAACGTTTAAATATATTTAGATAAGGTTCAACAATTTTAGCTAAAAAACCACCGATTGCTGAATTTTGTAACGCTGGAATCCATGACATTAATACATAACCGATTATGGCGTATGTATACAGTTGAAATGCATAATAAATGACGGTTGCAAGCATGTAAACTCTCCTCTTGTTTAATCTTCAAAATGATAATCTGAAATATTCCCATCTACTTCGACATTATCCGGTGTACACAAGAAGATATCTGTGCCAACTTGTTTGATATCACCGTTTAGTGCGAAAATAGTTCCACTTAAGAAATCAATTATACGTTTCCCTTGTGCACGTTCAATTCTTTGTAAATTGACGACAGCTGCACGTTTATTCTTTAAACAATCGCCAATGTCTTGTGCTTCTGAATATACGAGTGGTTCAAAAAGCACTACTTTTGACGTTTTTTGTGTAAAACTCACAACATTGTTAGCATATTCTGTTTCAACAACTGCTGGCATAGCATTTTTTTTACGTGCAGCTGGGTTTTTCCCAGGTATTGGCGTAGCCATTGGCTGTCTAGTTATAGGCTGTTGTTGCTGCTTCTTTTGTGCATTTTGTGGAGCAGCTTGTTTTGGAGACGGCTTCGCAGCTTGTTTTGGCTTCGTTTGTTCAACGCGTTGTTGCTGCTGATTTTCTACATATTCCTCTTCTTCATCATCTAAATAGAAAAAGTTTTTAAAGACATTTTTCACTTTCATTACGAAACCCTTCCTTCGTTTCCAACTAAAGCTGTTCCAATCCTGACAAATGTTGCACCCTCTTCAACGGCAATTTGATAATCATTAGACATACCCATTGATAATTCATTACAAGGTGCATACGACAGGTTCAAACCAACAACTTGTTGTTGTATTTTTTTTAATCCCTTAAATGTAGAGCGAATAATCGCTTCGTCTTCTGTATTTGGAGCCATCGTCATTAATCCAACAACTTGGATTTTAGAAAATTGCGCTAAATCTTTTATGAATTGAAGTGTATCATCAGTACTCAAACCATGCTTCGCATCCTCTTCAGAAACATTGACTTGCACAAAACATTTAACTATCTTTTGTGCCCGTTTTTCAATTTCCTCAGCTAAACTTAATCTGTCTAGTGAATGTAAATAATCAATCTGATTAATCACCTTTCGTACTTTACGTGTTTGTAAAGAACCGATAAAATGCCAGATTGCTTTATTTCCTATAGCCTGTTCTTTTAATTCTAAGCCCTCAGGACGATTTTCACCAAGATGTACTAAGTTGTTAGCAATTGCTTCTTCTGCTCGTTCTACGGTCACCTGCTTTGTTACAGCAATGATTTTTACAGATGAAGCATCTCTATTTACTTTTTGAGCAGCAATTTCAATATTATTTTGTATTTGTATTAAATTATCAGCGATTAATTTCATAATTTTTCCCAACTTTTCAAAGATACTTTTTCATCTCATTGTATCAAGCCGAGCGACACTTTTCAACGCATACTCACGTGGTTGCTACTATTTTGAGGAAAGGAATGCTTGAAACCATCTATTTTAGCACTAATTCTCTATTCCCAGTTTTTCCACATTGTAGTCCAACAAGCTTCGTTTCCAAAAAAATAAGTCAGTAAATATTGCCATAATGCAATATCTACTGACTTAATTGTCCAAGAGCTATTAACGACGGTTTTTACGATTTCTTAAAAATGCTGGGATTTCGTAACTTTCTTCAGTAGCCCCTTGTTGTGAAAAATCTTCAACAGGTTGTTGCACTTGTTGTACTGGTTGCACTGGTTGTACTGGTTGTTGTTGTTGTGCAATCTGCGCTTGTTGACGTTGGACATTAAATCCTGGACGTGATTGACGTGGATCAGGATGTAACATTTCTTCATTGAAGTCTGTTGCAATAACAGTTACAACGATTTCATCTTTTAATTCATCATTAATTACTGAACCAAAGATGATATTTACATCTTCATCAGATGCTGAGGCAACAATTGCAGCAGCTTCTTGTACTTCAAATAAACTTAAGCTTGCGCCACCAGTAATATTCATTAGTACACCTTTAGCTCCTGTAATTGATGTTTCAAGTAATGGACTTGAAATCGCTTTTTTAGCGGCTTCCACTGCACGAGTTTCACCTGAAGCGATACCAATCCCCATTAATGCAGAACCTTTATTAGACATAATTGTTTTTACATCGGCGAAATCTAAGTTAATTAAACCTGGTACAGCAATTAAATCAGAAATCCCTTGTACACCTTGACGTAATACATTATCTGCTTCACGGAATGCTTCAAGCATTGGCGTACTCTTATCAACGATTTCTAACAGACGATCGTTTGGAATAACGATTAGTGTATCTACTGCTTCTTTCATTGCTTCTGTTCCAGCTAATGCTTGTGATTGACGTTTACGGCCTTCAAAAGTAAATGGACGTGTTACTACACCTACTGTTAGTGCACCAAGGTCACGAGCGATTTGAGCAATTACAGGCGCAGCACCTGTTCCTGTTCCGCCACCCATACCAGCTGTTACGAATACCATATCCGCTCCTGCTAATGCTTCTTCTAACTGTTCTTTACTTTCTTCAGCAGCTTTTTTACCTACCTCTGGATTAGCACCTGCTCCTAATCCACGAGTTGATTTACCGCCTATTTGTAATTTCACTTCTGCACTTGATAATTTTAAAGCTTGTGCGTCTGTATTAACAGCGATAAATTCTACGCCTTGAACACCATGTTCAATCATGCGGTTTACTGCGTTGTTACCACCGCCACCAACACCGATTACTTTAATTACAGCTAGCACGTCATCGTTTGTATCAAATTCTAACATGTCATTTCCTCCTCTTTTCACTCTATTGCGTAGAATTAACTTTTTTATTTAATCAATAATACGTTCTACAAAGCCTTTTATACGGCTCATCATACCTTGTTTCGGCTCTTTTTGTTCTTTTTGTACAGATTGAGCTCTCTTATTAATTATTTCTTCATCTTTAGGAGGAACAATCGGTGGGTCTTCTACAAAATCATTGTAAAAATTAGATTGCATATATGCATATCGTATTAAACCAATTGCAGAAGTTAATTCTGGGTCACGCGCACCAATTTGATTTGGAATATACAGACGAACTCTTGAGTTTAATTTTTCACTTGCAAGTTGTTGTAGTCCTTCTAATTTGGCCACCCCACCCGTAATAACTACTCCACCTGGTAAATCATCGACATTTAATTTATAAAGCGTATCCATTACAACATCAAAGATTTCTTCAACACGAGCACCTATGATTTCAGAGATAAAACGTTGACTGTACTGTTCCTTCGATTCTGTTCCAATAACAGGCACTGTGAACAGCTCATCTTCAGACGCATCATCATAAAACGCATGACCGTATTCAATTTTAATTTGCTCTGCTTGCTCCATTGATGTTTTTAATACGACTGATAAATCCTTCGTAATATTTTCTCCACCTATTGGAATCATACTTACATGTGTAAAAGACTCATCTTTATATACTCCTACAGTAGTCGATTCAGCACCCATATCTAAGAAGAGCGTGCCTCTCGATTTTTCATCATTAGTTAAAGCAAAATAACCTGAAGTCAGCGGTTGTAGATAGATTTGTTGCACTTCTAAACCTGCTTTTTCAACACATCTTAAAACATTATGTAACACTGTTTGAGATGTCGTAATCAACGTGCCATCCATTTCAAGACGAATACCAATCATGCCTCGAGGGTCTTTTATTTCCCCTAAGTTATCAACAGTAAATTGACGTGGTATTAAATTAACTAATTCACGACCTGGAGCGATAGACATTGTTTGAGCAGAATCCATGACGCGTTCCAAATCATCATCAGTAATTTCTCGATTTTCACTATTTACAGCTACTACACCTTTTACATCTTGTAGCATAGCTTGCGTTGCTGGGATACCTAGAATCACTTTATTGACAGACATTCCCATCATTCTCTCGGCACTATTAACAGCTTTTTTAATAGACTGAACAGTTGCATCAATGTCGACAATGCTGCCTTTTCGTATTCCAGAAGATTTTTCATTTCCTACACCGATCATGTGTATTGTTTTTTCGTCGATAACTTCTCCGATAATACACTTCACTGAACTAGAACCTATATCTAATGATACATATAATTCTGGCTGGCTCAATTAATGGCACCCCCTTCAATTTTCTCTTTATTAGTATTTTATTGTAAAATGTTATTTTTGTCTAAGTTAATTTAGGATTTTTTTCCACTTGATTAGTTTTTTTAACATTTTTTTGTTTTCATCTAGTCGCTTGAGCTGTTAATTGTCTAAGCCCAATTGATTATATTTCACCTTACACATACATTTAAGTAATGATTATAATCAGTTATCCCAAGTTTGCTATGCAAAAGATAGCTTCTATGGTGCGGAGATAATTGTGGGATAATTATATTATTCCATATAACCTTGAAAAAAGATATTATTGGCTATAATTCTTTATCAGTTTATTTATATTCTAGTTGAAATGAATTATAGTACCCACCAATTTCTAAATTAATAACACCTTTTTTATTATTTTCAAGTTGTGACACAATTGAAGGATAGTATTGAAGTTTTGACGCTAAATCTTTTAAGTCCGCTTTTACCTCAAAACCATCATTCATAAAAATATTGACGAGATTCTTATTTGATTTAGATGGACTTGCCTCAATTTGAGAAATCATTAACAGTAAATCAGGTTTTAATTGATTCAATTGCTTTAATAATTTCTTTCGATACGCTTCATCCGGCATATTTAATAAAATTGGCCGTTCAAAATTAACTAGTTGATTTCTGCTTCGAACAGTTTTCCCATTTTCCAATACATAATTGTAGCGATCATCTGTTTTTAAGAGTGCTACTTTTTTATTTTCAGTAATTTGGACAACTAATTGGTTGAGGCCTTTCTTTTCTACCTGAACCTTTTTGACCGTGTCTAATTTTTTTAATTTCTGTTCTATTTTCTCTGTATCAATCGATAGAAAGGATTCGCCAATTGATGCGCCACTATGCTTTATGTAATACTCTTTATTTTCAATTACTTGACCAGTCACTTTTATTGATTTCAAATGACTAATAGGTAATTGAAAATAAAGAAGAACGAGTAAGGCGATACTCAAAATTACTAATACGACAATGAAGCGTGAATTCTTACGTTTTTCTCTCCGCTTTTTAAGCTTTGGAATTCGTTCTTCAATATCGATAATTTTATGCATCGTCTCACATCCCTCAATGAATTATTTTTTTAAGTTTTCTACTGCTTCGATAAATAAATCTCCACGGTTCTCAAAGCTTGGATATTGATCCCAACTTGCACATGAAGGTGAAAGTAGAATTGTATCTCCTGCTGTTGAAGCTGCAAATGCTTTTGGAACAGCATCCGTCATGAAGTCTGCTGAAATAATTTCAGCTACACCACAATCTTTTGCAAATTCCGCAAAACGATTTTTCGTTTCACCAGAAACGACTACAGCTTTTACATTTGTCATATAAGGACGTAAAGCCTCAAATGAATGGCCTCTATCTAATCCACCAGCTAATAACACAACTGGTGTTTTAAAAGCGGACAAAGCACTTTTAGTAGCTAATGTATTCGTTGCTTTTGAATCATTGTAAAATTTACGTCCCGCGAATTCACCAATATATTGCGTACGATGTTTTACACCTGCAAACGTTTGAAGTACATGCTCAAGCGCTTCTTTTGGACAATCCATTAAAATAGCTGTCGCCACAACACATAATACATTTTCTAAATTATGTTTACCTGGCAATGCAATAACCGAACGACTCAAGTATGGTTTTCCCATCCAATACACCATTTCTTCATCTGCACTTACACCATCTTCTAAAATCGTTGTAGAAGAAAACGGAATTAATTTTGCTTGTGATTTAGCCGCAAATTCACTTACAATTTCTTGATCTGCATTGTAGATTAAGAAATCATTGGCGTCTTGATTACGTGTCACATTAAATTTAGCTTTCGCATATTCTTCCATTGAACCATGGTAATCAATATGTGCTTCATATAAGTTTGTCCAGATTGCAATATGTGGTTTAAATGTTTCTGTCCCCATTAGTTGGAAAGAAGATAATTCAGTTACAACTACATTGTCAGAATCAGCTTTCGCTGTCACGCCACAAGCGACTGTACCGATATTCCCCGCAATCAACGGTTTTTTATTACCTTCATTTAATACATCGAACAATAAAGAAGTTGTTGTCGTTTTACCATTTGAACCTGTAATACCAATCATTGGCGCTTCACTTACTTGGTAAGCCAATTCGACCTCTGTCCAAACTGGTAATTTACGCGAAATAGCGTCAGCAACAATCGGATTCGTATATGGAATACCTGGATTTTTAACGACTAACTCAAAGCCATCATCTAATAAATCCTCTGGGTGATGACCACAAATCACAGTAATACCCTGTTGTAATAATGATTGTGCCTCTTTATTCTCTTCAAATGGTTTAGCATCATTCACTGTAACGAATGCACCTAATTCATGAAGTAGTTCTGCTGCTGCTACACCACTTTTAGCTAAACCTAAAACTAAAACTTTTTTATTCTTCATTGATTCGATTTTTTTCATCCTATAGGACCTCCGGTAATACTGCTGCTAGTGCACAGATTAAGCCCACTAACCAGAATGTAATTACAACACGCCATTCAGACCAGCCTGATAATTCAAAGTGATGATGAATTGGTGCCATTTTGAAAATACGTTTACCTCTTAATTTAAAGCTACCTACTTGTAGCATAACTGAAGCTGTTTCAATAACAAATACTAACCCGATTAACAATAGTAATAGTTCATGATGAGTAATGATTGATAACATACCAAGTCCGCCACCTAAAGCTAGTGAACCTGTATCCCCCATGAATACTTTTGCAGGGTTTTTATTAAAGATTAAGAATCCTAATAATGCACCTGTTACAGCAAATGCGAATAGTGCAACATCGGCTTGGTCCTGTGAATATGCGATTACACCAAAAGCTGCATAAGCAATTGCACCATTACCTGAAACTAAGCCATCTAGACCGTCTGTTAAGTTCACTGCATTTGAAAAACCTACTAACCAGAAAACTAAAAATACGACATAAAATACGCCTAATCCCCAAGCAATATTTGTATACGGAATTGGTAATTCAAATACGAAATCCGTTCCTTTTAATAAGAAAAACGCCATTACTGAAATAACAATTTGTGCTAATAATTTTTGTAATGAAGTTAATCCTAAATTACGTTTAAAGATAATTTTTAATCCGTCGTCTAAAAATCCTACAATACCAAATCCTAATAATACGATTAGCAAGACGACTGATTCGATTGTAAAGCCTTTACCAAACATACCAACTGCAAACGTTGTAATAACGATTGAAAATAGGAAGATTACGCCACCCATTGTTGGTGTGCCTTGTTTTTTCATATGAGATTGTGGTCCTTCTTCACGAATACTTTGACCAAATTTCATACGTCTTAAGAACGGAATTGTTATTGGTGCTAAAATTGCTGAAATAATTAGTCCAACAACCGCAGCCAATAACATAGTTGATAATGTCATTTAAATTCTCCTTTAATAATTACGTTTAAGTACATGTACTATCATAGTAGTTTCAAAATGAAATTTAAAGGTCTAATGACTTTAAATTTCATTTTTTTCATAAATTTTTTTAAAAAAATAAAGGAATGAAACAATCAAGCTCCATTACTTTATTTGTATTCGTTATTTAGCCTTCGAATATATTTCACTTGGAGTCTTTAATTTTATTTTTATTTCGTCCTTATTATCCACACGCATACCCTTGGGTAAGTTTTGAGAAGTAACGTAGCCATTTCCTGTAACTTGGATTTTTAAGCCACTTATCTCTTTATATGCAAGTATGTCACGTAAAGACCATCCTTTGAAGTTAGGCAAAGTAATTTGGCCAGATGTTTTTAAAAATACTTTACTTGATTTCAACACGCTTAATTCATTTTGTGGATACTGCGCAGTTACCTCGCTAGATTGCCCAATAATAATAGGCATTAGATTTTCATTTGTTAACTCCTGTTGAGCAACTAGAACATCTTGACCTGTATAATCCTTCAGCGGATCTAATTTTGGAACCTGACTTGTTTCTGTTTCCACATTCATATATTTCAAACTACTTTGCATCACTGCATTAAATATTTTCGAAGTTGGTTCAGAGCCAAATTCTGACGCTTTCAAACGTGGTTTTTCAACTGCAATATACATGACTAACTGTGGATTCTTTTCAGGAGCCATCCCTAAGAATGAATAAAGGAATTTCCCTTTACCCCAGTCATAGCCACCCGAATTATTCGCAATTTGTGCTGTTCCTGTTTTACCAGAAACAATGTATTCTTTACTTGCAAAATTTTTCGCTGTACCACTTTCAGCTGTAATCGTTGTTGCTAAAATACGACGAACCTCTTTGGCAGTTGTAGCTGAAATAGGTGATGCTTTTTCTTTTGGCTCATTTTCCTTCACGACTTTACCAGTGTTCGGATTCACGATTTTCTTAATCACATATGGTTGCATCATTTTACCATTGTTCGCAACTGCAGTTGCCGCTTGAATTAATTGAATAGGCGTCACCGTCGAACCTTGGCCATAGGTAGTTGTAATGGCATTAATTTTATATTGATTTAATATTTTGCCTGATGCTTCGTTCGGTAAATCAATTCCCGTTTGCTCACCAAAGCCAAATTTATTCAATGATTTAATGAAATTATCACTACCAATTGATGTCAACAAATTAGCCATCCCTACATTAGAAGAACGTTGAATCCCCTCTAAGTACGTAATGCGTCCCCAACCTACTTGATTGGAATCTCGAATCGTTGTTCCACCGACCGTATATTGTCCTGACATGAAAGTCGCATTTTCATTCCATACACCTTGCTCAATCGCGGTTGCTAACGTAAATATTTTCATCGTAGAGCCCGGTTCAATCGTTGTTTCTGTTAAACGATTTAACCAACTTGTGTTAATACCTTCTCCAGTTTGAGCATTATATGTTGGTCGTTGAGTTGATCCTAAAATCTCACCAGTTTTCGGATTAGCTACTACCGCAACAATCGATTGTGGTGAATACTCTGCATTAACTTTTGATACTTCACTTTCAAGGATGTTTTGAATTGTTTTATCAATTGTTAAATAAATATCATTTCCATCCTGTGGTGGTTTAACCATCTGTTTACCACTTGGTAATAAATAACCCCACTTATCCTTACTAAAATTCACTTCGCCATCTACACCGGCTAACTGCGAATTAAACGTTTTTTCCAGCCCGGCGCGACCAACTATGATTAACTGATCTGATTTTTCTTTAGTGGTCTTTTGAGAGAAACCAACTATATTTGATGCAAATAAACCATTTGGATAAAATCGTTTACTGCTTTCCTCAAAATTTATCCCTGGGAGTTTTTCATTGGTTATATTGACCATTACTCTATGAGATAAATCTCGGCCAGCTACACTAAACTCCACTTGGTATGGAATTCGGCCATCAGCAAGGCGTGTCGTTAAAATTGTATAAATCTTTTTCTCAGACATTTGTATGTAGTTTGACAGTACTTTTGCAGTTTTCCTTTTATCTACTACATGTAAGGGTTTATTCGACTCCTCAGATGCTTTCGGATTAACTACGGCATACAACTTATAACTTGTTGTATTTGTTGCAATCATTTCACCTTTGGTATCGAGAATATTCCCGCGATTTGCATTCTCCACTCGGGACACTTCCTGCTTTTGAGAAGCTTTCAATGCTAAATCTTGCCCCTCAACAGTTCCAGTTACCTGAATATAAAAAATCCTAAAAAACATCAACAAAAAGAGGAACCCAAAAATGCCAAGCATAAGAAAGGCTCCCCAAACACTACGTGATTTTTTCACACTCATTTTTTTGACACAGCCTTGATATTATCGGCATTTGGAGTAAGTCCAAGCTCTTTCGCCTTCTGAACAAAACGTTCATAAGTTGATTTCTCAGATACTTCATTCGTCAAATCTTCATTTTGTTTTTGAACTGTAGCAATTTCAGTGTTTAATTTGTCGATGTCTATCGTAGTTTGACTAATAGAAGATTGTAAATTTAATGTCACGAGTGCAATTATTGCAACGATGGCTACCATACCTATTAAAAGATATTTCTCTCCTTTCGTCCATCGGCGATTTGAGCGTCGACTTGGATTTTGGGATGGAGTTGTAGTAGGTTGCTGTACTGAAGGTTGAACTGCAGGCTGAGCTTGACGACTATAGTCTTTTTGTGGTCGATATTGTGGAATTGCCATCGTATCACTCCTATCTAATCTTTAATTTTTTCAATCACTCGTAATTTTGCTGAACGCGAACGATTATTTACAGCTAACTCTTCTTCTGAAGGTAAAATTGGTTTACGCGTCACAAGTTTATATTTCGGCTGTAAATGATCTGGAATAATTGGTAAGCCTGGTGGTAATTCTGGTAATGACGATACTTCCTTAAAGATTGTTTTTGTCAAACGATCTTCTAATGAATGGAAAGTAATTACGCTGACACGACCATTTACTTTAATAAGATCTAACGCTTGTTGTAATGAAGTTTCAGCTACACCTAGTTCATCATTAACTGCTATGCGAATGGCTTGGAAAATTCTTTTCGCTGGATGTCCACCCTTACGTCTTGCTGCTGCAGGTATACCATCTTTAATCAATTCAACTAATTGACCTGTTGTTTCGATTGGTGCTTTTTCTCTAGCTTCTTCGATTTTACGTGCCACTTGTTTTGAAAATTTCTCTTCTCCATAGCGATAAAAAATACGCACTAAATCGCTATATTCCCAGTCATTTACGACATCGAATGCAGTTAACTCAGCTGTTTGATCCATACGCATATCCAATGGTGCATCTTGATGGTAACTAAACCCACGTTCTGCATTGTCTAATTGTGGTGATGAAACGCCTAAATCATATAAAATACCGTCTACTTCCGTTATTCCTAATTCAGCTAATTCATTTTGCAAATTAGCAAAGTTAGAATGTACAAAAATAACACGATCCATATACGGTGCTAATTTAATTTTGGCATTATCAATTGCTGTTGTATCTTGATCAAAACAAATTAAGCGCCCCTCGGCTGATAATTGCTGCACAAGGTACTCACTATGACCTGCTCCGCCCAAAGTACAATCAACATAAATGCCGTCTGGACGAACATTCAATTCATCGACTGTTTCCTTTAATAATACTGTTGTGTGATTGAACATGTTCATGTCCTCCATATTTCTTAAAAATCTATTTCTTCATCCAATAAACCTTCTGCAATATCATTAAAATCTGCTTGAGATTTTTCAAAATATGCTTGCCAAGTGGATTGGTCCCAAATCTCTAGACGATTTGAAACGCCTATAATGACACATTCCTTTTCAATATTTGCATACTGTAAAAGGGTGTTTGGTATATTAATACGCCCCGTTTTGTCTAGTTCAATTTCTGTTGCTCCAGAAAGAAAGAAACGCATAAAGGCACGATTATCTCGCTTAGTAAGGGGTAATTTTTTGAGCTTTTCTTCAAGTTTTCGCCACTCTGAAATAGGATAACCGAATAAACAGCCATCTAAGCCTCTCGTAACGACAAAACCTTTTGCCATATGTTCACGAAATTTTGACGGTATAATTAGTCGTCCTTTCGTATCAATATTATGCTGATACTCACCCATGAACATAGACTTCACCCCCACTCTATGAAATTAATGTACCACATTCACCCACTTTCCTCCACTAAATATAGTATAATCCATAAATTTTACAAAGTTTTATT
>JAGHSJ010000388.1 GCA_018065935.1 Candidatus Kurthia equi | reverse complement strand
CGCGATTGTTGATTTAGTACGCGTATCTTAAAACTTGATAGAATCGAGCTCTTCATGAGTTCGGTTCTTTTTTTTATGAAAAATCCAGCAAAACCAGGTTTCTCACTTCGGTTTTGCTGGATTTTATTTTTAGACATGTAAAGTTTTATCAAATGTCCCCGTTGATACAAGTTCATCTACAACTTCTTTTCCTGTTTTATCCCACTTAATCAGTCGTTTATATGCATCATGATAGAAACTGACATAATAGCCATTTTCTAAAATCTCTGCCATGAGCTTTTCTTTTGCGAAAACAGAGGTCATTGGATAATCATCATACGCTAGCACCCAAAGTGGATTTTGATGTGCATGTGTAGGCATGATATCAGCCATATGGATAATCGTCTCTCCTGCTTGTTGCAAACGAATAATGGCATGTCCATCGCTATGCCCACCCGTATGTATCATGTCAATCCCTGGTGCAATTTCAATTGATTCTTGATAGATTTCTACTTGATTAACAATCGGCTCCCAATTTTCTTTCCAGTACGTGTTAGTTGAACGGATATTTGGCTGACGCATTTCATCCCACTCAACTTGTGTTGTGTAAACTTTCGCATTCGGGAATACGGGTACAAGTGTATCGTTTTCATATTTTGTTAATCCACAGGCATGATCAAAATGAAGATGTGTCATTAAAACCGCATCAATATCATCCGGGGTTAACCCTAATTTTTGAAGGTCCTCTTCAAGATGAGATTGATCAAACACCCCATAATTGCGCAACTGTTTCTCAGTAAATTTACCATTCCCCACACCTGTATCGATTAAATAATTTTTTCCTGCATATTGAATCAAAATAGGATGTGTTGATAATTCGATTTGATTTTTTTCGTTAACTGGATATTTTCTAGACCATAACGCTTTTGGCACGACCCCAAACATTGCACCACCATCTAAAAATGTAACCCCACCATTCAGCCACGTTAATGTCATATCATGAAATTTAAAAGAATCCATTGCTATCCCTCCCAGGAAATAAATTTACTTTATTTTACCATAAAAGGAAACGAAAAGCTTTTTTCACTACAAAAAGCACTTTATTATCTGTTTTGAACAGGAATTCTATAGCGCAAGAATTGTTTAGATTCATTAATTGCCTGCTTAATACAACGCTCAAAGCTATTGCTCTTTCTGATTTCACGAAGTAATATTTTCACCATCTTTGCCTGCTGTTGTAGTATTTCATCATCAAGAGGATACATTACGGCAATATCCGAATTATTCATCCAGTAATAATCATCCCTTTGTAAATTGGCTACAAGCACGTCTTCCACATGATGTGCTTGCATAATTTCCCGCTTCCAACGATGTAGATGACTTGTCACAAAACAAGATACGACAAATCGCTCACTTCGATCAAAACGAGCTAATATCTCCAAATAGCCATTACTTTTTTCCATTTCATTTGTGCACATAATATTAAATGAATGTGAAAAAGTTTTTGCTTGATCAATTACTAAACGCTCTTCCTTACTAATTAGTAATAGCCACGTATTGAATGCTGCTGCACATGTATCAATTGCAGAATGCGTTACATTATACTGTGGATGAATATCGCTATATTGTTTCGGATATCCTTTATACTCCTCAAGCAATCTTGGATGAATCATGAATAAACTATGCTTTAAGGATAAATCGTTAAACATAAACTCTCCTCCATTACCCTTCTACATTAC
>JAGHSJ010000244.1 GCA_018065935.1 Candidatus Kurthia equi | reverse complement strand
AATCCAAGTATAACGAAATCGGTGGCGTTGTGCTTTTTTTGCGTTAAATACCACAAGCTCGCGTCTCCTGCAGAATCAGCTCTTTAATGTAATAAGCACACACGCGATGTCCTATCGCTGTGCTTATCCAATCCTCATCCTGAGGACAGGAAAATCCATTCTTTGCGTTTAAACGCAAAGAATTAGTTGAAGCGAGGCCCGCGGAAAGCGTCGAGCAGAGGTGGTATTTTTTGAAAACCCCAACAAATAGTATAGAACCATAAAAATAAGAGAGGATGATTTTATACACCTCCTATTTCTTATAGTTATAGTAGAAAGCTTCTTCATTACGCGCATAAAAAAACCAGCCTTTCTAAGGGGACCCTTGAAAGACTGGTTAATTTTTTAGCTAATAGGCTTTGCGGGCATATTAACTTTTTTACTATGTAAATTCAAGTGCCCGAAAGCACTTGAATTATAATTATTTTAAAAGAGGCGATTGCTTCTTTTGAAACGAGGAATTAGTATCCCCAGATCATTGCTAAAATTGTACCGAATACAGTAATTAAACCAATGATTGCTGCATAAATTGTTGAAATATATAAAGATGCTTTATCTTTAGTTTCACCGATATGCATGAATAATACTAATTGTAATGCTGCTTGAGCAATTGCTGTTACCCAAAGGATAACTAAAGCGCCAGTCAATGAAATACCATCAATCCAAAGAACTGAAAGTGCAGCAAATGTTAAGATAATTGATCCTAAGAAACCTAATAGATGCTCTTTTGGAAATAATTCTGCCATTTTACAACATTCCTTTCAAGTAAATAAAACTGAATAGGAAGATCCAAACGATATCTAGGAAATGCCAGTAAAGCGAGAAGATAAACGCTTTGTTAGCTGTACGAGCGTTAATTCCATGTTTACTAACTTGGATTAGAATCGCTAGTCCCCAGAAGAAACCGAAAGTTACGTGGGCACCATGGGTACCAAGTAAAGTCATAAGGATAGACATAAACGCACTTGTTTGGATAGTTGCACCTTCGTGTACAAAGTGTACAAACTCATCAATCTCTACTGCAAGGAAACCTGCACCTAATAGTAAAGTAATGATATAGAATACGATCATTGGTTTAATACGTCCTAAACGCATTGCGTGTACACCTAAACCAATAGTGAAACTAGATGTTAATAAGAAGAATGTTTCAAGCATTAAAGGAGTAAGTTCAAATAACTCTCCTCCAGTTGGACCAGAACCTGTACGGTCAACTAGTGTGAAATACGCACTAAATAATGTTGCGAAAAGTACGATTTCGGCGCCTAAGAATACCCAGAAACCGAAGATTTTCAAATCGTTTTCTTCAGTGCTGTATTCTAACGGTACTGAATTATTGTGTTTTGACATTATCGGTCACCTCTCAATCGGCGTTCAGTTTCTTCGATTTCTTTCACGTGAATATGGCGGCCATTGTCAATTTGGAATGAACGCATAATCATGAAGATTACGAAGATTACTAAGAATACTAAAGCAATTTTAATTTCGTTAAAGATGAAGAAGAATGAGAATACACCAAGAGCCATTGATTGCCAGAATGGAGCAGCAGTGTCGTTTGGCATATGGATATCTTCAATTTTACCTGCATGAAGGTCGCGGCCTTCTTTTTTAGCGTACCAGAATTCGTCAAGTTGAGTAACTTGAGGAACAACAGCAAAGTTGTACTCAGGTACTGGAGCGTGAGTTGCCCATTCAAGAGAACGTGCATCCCATGGATCATTACCACAAGCAAGTTTTGCTTTGTTACGGATACTGTAAGCGATATTTAATACTAATGTTGCGAAACCTGCTACTAATACTAATGCACCGATGAACGATAACATGTTTAATGGACCGTAACCAGTTTCTGCTGAGTATGTGTACATACGACGAGCATAACCGTCTAATCCTAAGATAAACATTGGGAAGAATGTTACGTTGAAACCAACAACGATCATCCAGAAACCAATTTTACCAAGTTTTTCGTTAAGCATGAAACCGAACATTTTTGGCCACCAGTAATGGTAACCAGCTAATAAACCAAATACTGTACCTGGAATTAATACATAGTGGAAGTGGGCAACTAAGAATAAAGTATTGTGATATTGATAGTCAGCACTTGCCATTGCTAGCATTACACCAGTAACCCCACCGATAGTGAAGATTGGAATAAATCCTAATGCGTAAAGCATTGGAGTTGTGAACGAAATTTTACCATGACGCATAGTTAACAACCAGTTGAAGATTTTAACACCAGTTGGAACTGCGATTAACATAGTAGAAATTGAGAATACACTGTTTACTAACACGCCGTGACCCATTGTGTAGAAATGGTGAGCCCATACCATGAATGAAAGTAATGAAATAACGATCATAGATGCTACCATTGAGCCGTAACCGAATAAGTTTTTACGTGAGAACGTTGCGATAACTTCAGAGAAAATACCGAACGCTGGAAGAATAACGATATAAACCTCAGGATGTCCCCATACCCAGAAGATATTGGCCCAAAGCATATCCATACCGCCATCTTCAGATGCGAAGAATTTAGTACCGAATTGACGGTCCATAGTCATCATAATAAGTGCAACAGTTAATACTGGGAATGCAAATGTAATGATGATGTTAGTGATTAAACATGACCAAGTGAACATTGGAATTTTCATCCAAGTCATACCAGGAGCACGCATTTTTACGATTGTTGTTACAAAGTTGATACCAGTCATAAGAGTACCTAGACCAGCAATCTGTAATGACCAAGCATAATAGTTATTATTAACGCCTGGGCTATATTCAATACCCGCTAACGGGAAGTACGATGTCCAACCTGCATTTGGTGAACCACCGATAATGAATGAAATGTTGATTAGTACTGCCCCAACTGCGAACAGCCAGAAACTTAAAGCGTTAAGACGTGGGAATGCAACGTCACGCGCACCAATTTGTAATGGAATAGCAACGTTCATTAAACCAATAATGAATGGCATCGCTACGAAAAGAATCATTAAAACACCATGTGTTGTAAAGATCTCATTGTAATGCTCAGAATTTAATAAGTTGTTATCAGGTACTGCAGTTTGGGCACGCATTAGAAGTGCCTCAATTCCACCTTTAAATAGCATTACTAATGCTACGAAGATGTACATGATACCAATTTTCTTATGGTCAACTGTTTTAATATAGTTTGTATATAACCAGCCCCATAATTTGAAATATGTTAGACCAGCTAGCACAGCGATTACCCCAACAACGATACCAATTGCGGTACCAAGGATTAGAGGTTCTTTCAACGGTGCGAAAATTTCACTCATAGTCAATTTGGTTAACTCCTTTCATGCTTCTACATTTAGTTAGAAAAATAAATTATTTTGCGTCTTCCATATCTTCCATATCATGATCTACTTCAGAATCATCTGGATCAGATGAACCTTTTTTGTACTCAGTATATTTATCTGCGTCCATCATATCATCATGATTCATTGGAGGTTTAGAAAACTCTAAGTGAGTAGAAGAGAAACTTTGAAGACCAACAACACTTGATTTAATCAGTTTGTTGAATGTTTCTTCAGTTAATTTTGGTTCTTTAGCTTTTACATCAGTAGCCCATTGATCGAAATCTTCTTGAGATTCTGCTGTAATGTTAAATTGCATTGCCTCGAATCCTTCACCATTGAAGTTCGAGTTACGACCCCAGTAATCGCCTGGTTCGTCTGCTGCTAAGTGGATTGTAGTTAACATATCCGACATCGCATATTTTTGACCTGCTAATTGTGGTACCCAGAAACTAGTGATTGTACCGAATGAGTATAAACGGAACTCAATTGGACGATCAGTTGGAATATGTGCGTAGTTGACAGTTTCAATTCCTTGTTCAGGATAACTGAAGTGCCATTTCCAATCAGATGATGAAGCGTAAACGACAAGGGCTTCTTTATCTCCGTAGCCCTCCGGTTTAGATTCAACGTCTTTAGTAGTTTGAATAGTTACAACTGCTAAGAACGCTACGATTAGGATTGGAATAACTGTCCAAATAATTTCTAATTTGTGGTTCCCTGCTTCATGTGGTGGTTCATAATCAGCGCTTGATTTACCTGCGCGATATTTAACTAACATGTTGATTAAAAGAATATAAACAACTGCTAGTACAACGACCATTGTTGCAATAGAAAGCAAAATCGTATTCGATAATGTTTCTGCATTTGGTCCTTTTGGATTGAATACCATAAGAGGTTCACAACCAGAAAGAACGACTGCTAATAAAGCAGCTACGATTGGCATAAATAACAATTTTTTTCTCATGTTGTACTCCCTTCTAAAACAACCTTCTTTAATTAAGTTTAGAATGTTGAATGGATATTGAAGTGTGTCCCCCTATATTTACTCTGCTAGGCAAAATAAATATGTTTCTGAATTTGCTGAGATGATTGAACATTTTTAAATCTCATACGTCCTTAAAGAATGCATTAGCAATTTCATTTAATAATTGCTATACAAATAAAACAAAAAGAAATGTACTATATGCAACTTTTCTATAGGGAGAATGAAACAACCCAAGCTCTCTTACCATCTTCTTTATTCAAGAAGCATTCAACCTTCTTTTCAATTCAAATTGAATTATAAACCTAATGTTTAACGAAAAGAATAAAAAAATCTCATTTTCACATATTCTTTGAAAGTTTTTGAACGTTTTGTGGCTGCATTTTCAAACAAATATGAAAAGAACCTAATATAAAGGACCTAATATACAT
>JAGHSJ010000333.1 GCA_018065935.1 Candidatus Kurthia equi | reverse complement strand
GTATAATAATTAGATAATGAGATAGATTAATAAGGAGTTTTAATATGGATCAGTTCGATAGAATGATTAATCATGTTGTAGTTGGGAAAGCTGGACCCGCAAGCAAAACCGTTATATTTAGTGAAAGCGAATTTGACGAAAAGTTGGCGCCATCATCAGCAACTATTGATTATATAGAAGGAAATAACGGGGAAGTTCTCGTAAAAATGACTTATCCCCTTTGAAAGTGAGTTGCAGTAATGAAAGCAGATAAAAAATTAGTTGGTGAGCGTCTCAATTTAATTAGGGAATGCTTAGGGTTAAGCATAGCGGAATTAGGAGTTTTATTGGGGAATGTTCCGAAGTCCACTGTAAACTCATGGATTCGAGGATTGGCATTGCCTAATGATGCAGCAGTAGCGAAGTTATCAAGTCTTGCTAACCGTAGTGAAACATGGGTTTTATATGGGGTTGATAAATTAACGGTTAAGCAATTACAAGATAAAAACCGCCCTGCAATGGATGATGAAAACTCGTTAAAGGTCGATTACTTTGTTTCATTTGCTTACGAGGATCAATATGCCAAGTTGCAAATATCTAATACGAGTGTTCAATTTACTGAAATTACAAATGGAACAGATATTAAAGCTTTAGAGCAGTTCCTTATGGAAAGAGAATGTTGCACAGGGTTAAAAATTATTAATTATCAACCTTACTAATACCTTAGAAAGCGAGTGAAATCAATGAAATTAATGAAAGTATTGCATAAGCAACAGTGCCTTTTTGAAGTGTTTTATTTTATTGAAACACATGGTATTCGAGGGCAAATTACTTCGATAAGAGGTACTAAACGTACTCCTGAGCGTAATATTAATTCGGACTTTTACATATCCGAGCTTGGTACATTCCATTTCAACACGAAATCAAGCTTTAGTGCCAATCTGCATTATGCGTTAGCATTCGATTATTTAAAAAAGACGTTAATTGACATTGCACTTAATGAAAATGTGTTTAGAGAATCAGTCGTTTTAAACTTTGCAACAGCAATAAAAGAGTGGCAGCGCATTATGTATCCAGCTAATTATAAATGCGAGATTGAAGATGCAAATAACATTGATAGCTTACGATTCCTTGTGGATCGCACATTGAAATATGATTTTGAAATGACTCCAGTGTATGAAACATTGAAAAAGATTGAAATTCAATCGTGTGAGAGCGAGTATGAGGAAACGGCATTATGGCTTATGGAGCAGTTTAATGAACTGTACGGTGATGATGAACTCAGTCCAGTGAATAGAGCGAAGACGGTGAAAGAGCTGATTGATAAAGAAGTGAAGGAATTATTTAATAGTTACGCAAAATATCTGAACGAGAAGGAAGATAAATGATGAATCCAATCAAGCATATCAAAGCCTTTTTTAAGAGAAAATTACAAGCAAAACGGGATAATATTGAGCAAGTTAATGAAGTGGTAAATCATGTACGTTATGTTCCGCCTGTTTCGGCTGAAATTATGCACCAGAAGTTTTGTAAACCCATGCAACAAGATAGTAACAGTCCGCGCAGCCGTAATGTTCAGCCTGTACCATCAGAGATTAAGAATATTAAATTTAGTCGTACACAAAGAAATAGCACCTCGAGGAGCCGTTATGTACCATTAGATAATAACAATATGGGGACAGTTGGTCATTCGCTGTTACTGCATACTTCAATAAGTCATGATAGTAGGAATCATTCAAACGAATACAATGATTGCTCCCACCATTCACATTCTTATGATGCAGGACACAGCTACTCGTCACATTCACAAGATAATAGTTCATCGTATAGTGACAGTTATTCAAGTGACAGCGGTTGCGATTGAAGTGGTCTATATTTACGTCCACGAGCAATACAAACGGTTTCCCCCTTCGGAATTTTGCTTGTCCTTCAGGACACTAAGGAAAATGGCGATTTATCGGGATTTCTCCCCTCATTTTATAAATGAAATAATCGTATGTATTAAAAAAAGAATAATTTTACTTGCTAGTGGTTCATGTAAACTTTAGCATTCTTCTAAATTCGAACTCTAGCATTTCGTTAAAATCCTATTTTGCGAAAAACAGAGTGCTAAATTGCTAATTTTTGATAAAAATAGGTTTAAAATATATTTTTTAAAGGAGTTGAAAATGAATGGCTACCCTGTCGCCCGACGATTTAAAAATTAAGGAATACACTACAAATTTATTGAAGCAGCTCCCCCGCTACATCCATGATTACAAGCGAGAAAAAGAGAAAAACGGTACTTCCTTTCGTACACTCTATCAATATATGATTCGTTACAAATACTTTTTTGAATGGCTTATCGCTGATACTGTGTTGGATGCTCCTACAATACAGGACATTACACTGAAACAATTAGAAAATTTACGAAAACAGGATATTGAATACTTTTTAGATCATTTGAAAGAGGAAAATATTGCGACTAAAAATGAACAAGATGCGGATATACAGCGCAATCGTGAAGTGCGGTCGGTTGCCCTCATGATTTCTACGTTAAAATCTTTATTCCACTATCTTTATAAAGTGTCAGAGGATGATAACGGCAATACCTACATTCAAAAAAATGTAATGGACAAGATTCATATTCCGATTAAACGTGAGACTTCAGGTAATCGTGCAGCTGAGATTAGTACAAAAATTATTAAAGGCGACCAAATGCGAGAATTTGTTGAATGGATTGCGAATGAAAATGGCTATCTGGAAACTTTAACGACACAACAAAGCATTAGTCCGTTCAAGCGTGATCGTGAACGCGATACTTTAATTTTGGCCTTACTCTTGGCTTCGGGGATTCGTGTTGGTGAATTGGCACGGATTGAAATAAGTGATATTAATTTCGGGGAGCAAACAATTAAAATCATTCGTAAGGGGTCTAAGAAGGACGTTATTTACGTGATGGACTATGCCTTTGAATATTTACTCAAGTATATAAAAATCCGTAATACATGCTATCGTCTTGCGGAAAACTGCCCTTTCCTATTCGTATCTGCTCATAAAAAGGCACGACCACTAGGAATACGAGCGATACAATACCTGGTGGAGAAATATACGGGTGCTTATTTCCAAACGGGTGTTTACCCTCATAAACTTCGCCACTCATTTGCTGTTGCTTATATAAAAAGCGGTGGAGACATCAGCGTATTACGCGATCTACTCGGGCATTCTAACATAGAAACCACATCCCTTTATGTAAACATGGCAAACTCTGATAAGGTCGATTCATTGAAAGTAATGAATGATGGTATTTGGGGTTAAACAAAAACCTTTATGTAAAATGAAAAACCCTTCTTGTGCTATCAGTATAGTGCTTGAAGGGGATTTTTTATACTTCAAATTATAATTAACTGTTTCGACTTCCCTCATTGAAGCCTTTGCTACATAAAAAGATAAACAAGATTAATTCAACGATTAAAAATGGCACTGCAACGTATTCTAAGGCTATTGATACGCTTGCAGATACAAATTTGGCGCTAATTACTAAAGCTAGAACAATAGCCGTCAAAACGAATATGGACGTTTTTAAAGGGTGTGTTTTCATAAATGCAGCACTTCCCTTCCCTTATAAATTAAATACAATAGAACCTAATTGAAATGTGAAGATATAAAGTGTTATAAAAATGATACTGACCGTAATAATTGGTGTATAAGTTTTTCTATAATAACGTTGCTTCACTGGATCTTCTGTTGAACGAATGCTTTTAATCATGAGTATAACTGCCATTAGTATGACAATTATGAAAAAACCTAGTATTAAAAAGTCGAATGCGCCCATGCTTTAATACACCTCATTTTTCTATTATTCTACCAAACATTATTTCGAGCTGGTATTTGAATCATTATTACTTCTTTCTAAAAACTACTACAAAAAGCTGAAATTTTCCAATGTTTTTCAATTTACATAAAGGAAAATAAATGATTGCAAACACATTGTACACGATTCGTAAAACTCGTTTTAATAGTAACTTAGCATCCAAGTTATTGAATAAAAAAATTTTTTTTGAAATATTTTACCCATATATACGTGAGGTTTGAAAGTAAAAAAAAAATCAACCCCTTGTAAAAAAATTTTTAAACAAGGAAAATAATAGTAACGAGTTAATATTTTTAACTTGAATAGCTACCTTCAGGGAGGGAGGAATAGAGAATGAAGGATAAGAAATCAAAGAAAAAGATTTACCAGGAAGAAAGAGAATTATTGTCGTTTAAGAAGATTCTAATGATGATTGAGCATTTAATTATGCGTCCAATTATGATTGGAATTGCAAATTACTTACGATAATACGAAAAGCAGTAGGCGGCCACCTACTGCTTTTTTAAAAAATCAAAGAAAAAGATTTAATTGTTTTTATTTTATATCAAAAATAAAGAGTGTCAATGGAAGTTTAAATTACAAAAAATGAAATATTACGAGCAAAAAAGATTTTGAATTTACTGTAAATCTTTTTGTTCAATGCTGAAAGTAATTGAGGGTTCTTACCCTTTGCTCCCAGTAATGTATTGTGGGTTTAAATTATTGTCCTTCCCCAGCGAGGTACATTTGATTGTTGCGGGTATAATCTTCCCATAGATACTTTGCTACATAGGTAAAAAATTCTTTATGTTCAGAGTTTGATTTCATAATATAATGCTCTAGCGTACTTCCGTATACAATGTGTTTTGGAAAGTGCTGTTCATTTAATGCAAAGCGTGCAAAATCGCCTCTATATGAATTACTGTATTGATATTTAGAAAGCCACGATAAGAATGACATTAGGTTACCTCCAATAAAAATGCCCTCCTGTACTCTGTAAGATTAAGTACAAGTAATTGTACATTAAGTCTTATTCGATAGTGTTTCTTTTATAATGTTACACATTAAATAAAAATGCACATTACTAAATGCAAATTTAGTGATGTGCTTTTTATTTTCATTAACTTTCTCACGTACATTTGTTAAAAGGTTAAACACTTTACAATGGCTAAAAAAAATATTAATATAGGAACATTCGTTCTTATTGAGGGGGATAATAATTGTATTGGTTTGAGTATTGTCCAAAGCATATTGAAAGTAAATATCAGTTACTTGTATTTAAAGATAACCAGCCCTTTATTCCTTTGACAGATTATTATCATGATTGTTTAGGGAGAATTGATAAAAGCTCTGCAATATCATATTTAAATTGTCTACTTCCATTTTTTAAATGGTTAGAGAAAGAAAGTAACTATCAAGGAAGCAAAGTGCAATGGAATGATTCGGAAGAGAAAATACGTATTATGGTTGAAGACTATTTGATGCATGAAATGAAGTGTAAGATTCGCGATAAAGACACCTTTCGTTTTGTAAATTTAACTAACAAGAGTCCTAACACAATTAGTCGATTTTTATCAGCATTAAAATCATTTTACAAATCAATGATACGGTTAAAACAGTATTTTTATAGTAATCCATTAATAGATGGTCAGGCTATCCTATATAGCTATAAAGAGGATATAAAGGGTGTTCGAGAAGATAAACCAAGAATGCCTTCAATTGCAGGTACAGAAGAAGCTATTCCTCACCGAAGATTAACAGATTCCTATTTTAAAATTATTAATGAAGAGTGGCAACCACAGATTATTGATGATATAGATTTACCGTATCAAATATATCAAGCTGGTAAAAAAGTAAGTTGGTCCTTTCGTGAAATGGTGATAGCCCGTATGTTATTTGAAACAGGGGCAAGAGCATCAGAAATTATTGAATTAACAATTGGGGATTACCGTAAACGTAAAAGTCATCAAGAATTTATAACCTTCAATAAAGGGAGTCATGGTAGAAAAATCAAGTTTATACGTGTTAGCAAAGATACTGTGAAAAGATTGTTTCACTACATAGATACTGAAAGAAAATCCTTTGACAATAATCATTTAACTTTTGAACAATTACCTGATGATGCCCCTATCTTTTTATCAGCAAATGGAACACCTCTTACTTATCACGCTTGGTACTACCACTGGAATCGAGCAATGAAGAAAAATGAACTCAGTTTAAATCCACATAAAGCAAGACACTGGTTCGTTACTTCTCGATTACGAGAGATTTATAACGTTGCACAAAATGAAACAGAAATTCATCAACGAAAAAATGAACTGATTAAATATATGAAGTGGAAAAATCCTGATACGATGCAAGTATATGAGCATCATTTTGATGAAACAAAACATCGAGAAGCACATGAGAAAATGTTGGAGCAAATGCAGCAAAACGAAAAGGACTATGTTAAACAACAACAAACTTCGAGGAAATCAAAGCAAAGGTTAAGCGTTGTTAAATCATCAGCTATCGAAGATTTTGATGAAGATTTAAAAGAATTATTAGAAGGGTTGGAATAAATTTGACTGAAACAACGCAGTTAAAACCAAAAACAGAATGGTTCAATAAAATGTTTGGGCAAATGGATACTCGATTAATGTGTCTACAAAATAACAGAGGTGAATTTTTAATTGATAAATTAGATGAACGGGTGCTTAAATATTTGCATAATAGCTGTTTGACTTTTGAGTGGAAAAATCAACTATTGCTTATAGCATTAATAGATGTAGCTAATAATAGCGACCATAGTTATGTATTAAAAAAATTAAGTATCTTCCATTCAAGATTCAAAGATATTTTTAGAGAATGCAACATTACTTCATTTTCAGATTTCGAGCCGGATGTTCATTTATATAAATATTTACAAGCTAACATCTCTGTCGATTCTACTAACAATATGAAAAAGGAGATACTAAGTCACTATAGATCAAGTGAATACCATATTAAAAAGTGGATTAATAATAACCTTCCTTCAGATGAACAAGAATATTATCAAAAATTTTTATTACCCCCCTTGTCATTTGATAGTAGAGATTTTTCCTTTACTAAATTAGCCTTAGAACAGGCACAGAACACTCGCAAAGATGAAACAGACGCTATTGTGCCACATCTTTCAACAATACGTGCAGAAGCAAATCTACGATGGAATCAAATGAAAAGACTAAGAGATGCATTTCAGCAACAAATAAGGATTGTAGAAGCCGATTCAATATCATTACCTATTGAATTTTCTTATGCAGAACCAAAACGGATTGGAGAAGTATTTCATTTTCGCTTATGGGATAAACCTTCTTTTGTACTGAACCATCAAAAGGATTTTTCAGATGTAGTTATAAAACAGGCTAAACAAAAAAAATCAACTTATTCTGATGAAAATAAAGCTTATTTCCTTGAGTTTATTCGTGCTGAATCAATAGAGAATAATTCAGTACCAGAAGGTCTTTGGTTTAATGAATTGATTGAGCAAAATGTTTTAGGATACTGGTCAAAAAATAGACCAATTGAAGAACATGAGAAGATTTTTAAATTCTTATCTTTATGGGGATATGAGTATGAAAACGGGCAAAAACCCTATCCCTTTCGTTCAAAACATAAAGGAATAATAACACCTTCAACATTTATCACTTTACACAAAGACAAAGCAGAAGGTTTATTGATAGATGTAGAACCATTTTATGCGGCTTGTACATTTGGTCTATTAGCCATCGACATTTTAACAACAACAGGTGCAAGAAAGAACGAATTACTTCAAATTAGTAATACAAAAGAATGTATTCAGGTAAAGAAAATTAATAACAAGCTCCATTATTCCTATAGAGCTATTCCAAAAGGAAGAGATTCATTAGAAGATTTTTATTTAAGTAAACAAACGATGGAACATATTCAAATGGTATCAAGGATGCTAAAAGAACATTATGGCAGTGATAAAATTCCAAGCGTCCTGTACAGAGATGAAAGAAAGCATTTATTCCCCGCACCTATGCCTTTTTACTTCCAATATGCAGGTAAAGCCTTAGAAAGATTTGCCTTATACAGTTGCATTCGATTTTTACTTCATGGATTATTATTTCAGATGCAAGACGGAAAAACTGTAACTATAAAAACACATCTATTACGTCATGCGTTTGCGACAGAAGCTGTTCAACGTCAAAAAATTCCAATTGATATTGTCGCAAAAATGCTTCATCAAAAGGATTTTAACATAACAGAGTATTATTCAGCTCCTACGCCTACCCAAATCGCAGAATCAGTAAGTGAGTTACATGATGTTATTTCAAGTTATGTAGATATTGATGATGTGTATTTAAGAAGTCCACAAGAGTTACAAAAAGAATTTGATGCCCATGCTGAAAAAGTTGGTGTATTCAATAAAGTATTGGGTGGTACTTGCGTTACAGACTTCGTTTGTCCTACTAAAATGCAATGTTTAGGCTGCAAAGCAAAAATACCCGAACCAGACCAAGAGGATGAATTATTAGAAGTCATTCAATTATCAAAAGATATGGAAAAACGTTTTAAACAAATGGGATTAGAGATCGAAGTTCGGAAAGCGAAAGAGATGGCAAAGCAAGCTAAGATTGAACTGAAAGAAATTGATTTAATTAAGCAGTACAGAGAGGAACGTAGCTATGAACCAATCACCAGAAGAAATCCATTCAGATAAACGTCAGTGGCTTGATAAAGTACATCAACAACGAAAGGAACGTTCTGTTTCTATCGGCATACAAACCATTGATTTCCTTGTCAAACAAGGGATACCTGTTACCTATCATAACATTTGGGAGCGTTCAAAAGCATTTGATGATAAAGGTAAAGGCATACATATGAATACTATTAAGCGTAATGAGGAACTGCATGCCTATTATAAACAGCATAGCAGATCCTATAAAGTGAAGAACGCCCGTAAAAAGCCTGTGAAGCCCTCTAAATTCGACGAATCGACATTAAGGAAAATATCCCTAGAAAGAGACTTAAATATCGTAAGTAAGAAGTATATGCAGCTTTCTAAAAAGGAATTAGTAAACCGTTTAATTGCAGTTGAACAATATGTGGCTGAAAATCAAGAAAGATGGGTCATTAATCAGTTTGAAAAGTTTCTGAAATAGATGTAGTTTTGCTAATTATCAAGACCTAAATCGTAAAAAGTCATAAAAAATAAGGAGTGAAACATATTAGTCATGTATAATATGTTTCACTCCCTTTTACTTTTTGTTCCACAATCGCGCCTGATTGTTGAAGTAGAAAATTAAACATTAACAAAATACAGCACTGATAAGGAAGCGTTGTTTATTTCATGTGTTTCTTTTTCCAATCTACCAACGTCATCATTTTTTCATTATCCGGAAGTTCCATATCCAATAGTGATACGAAATACATATTCAATCGACATCTAAAATGATTGAAGTCGCTAAACAATATGGTCGGGAAGAAATTGCAGAGAAGAATCAAAAGAATCTTGAGAGATTACAAGATATCTATAAAAGAATTTATAGATATAGTTTATAATTCTAGTATATATTAAAAAAGAGGATATTAGCTCTTATATTGAACTAACTATCC
>JAGHSJ010000397.1 GCA_018065935.1 Candidatus Kurthia equi | reverse complement strand
GAAATTAGGTGGGAAACCCAAAATATTCCCCAGGAAATAGATTATCTTTTCGTTTGTTGTGCATTGTTACGATTAGTGTTCTATAATAAAGACTACGTATCGTTATCTATTGACAACTTGTTTAGAGAAGGGAAATTATGTTTAAAAAACGCAAATTTAAAATTCGAGTTTCTGGTTATTCAGGAATGTTAATTATAGGTTTATTGGTCATTTTGATTGCTTGTCTAGCTGTCGCTCTCCCTCTCTTTGGATTCTTTGGTTTGTCTATTCTACTAGCTAAATACCATTTATCTCATATAGATATTTTTAGTCATTGGTATCAAAATGCTTTATATTTTGGTTGGTTTTTACTACTTGTTTTAGGAATTGTCTTTATCATCGATTTAATTGGACTATTTACAATTGCTACAATCAATTTAGAATATAGTATTGGCGTAAACATATTTAGCACAATTATTCAATTTATGCTTTGCTTGTTAATTTATCATGAGATTCTTATGAATATTTTCACAAGGATTGATGTTACTTGGCTTGGCTCAGCTATTACTGTAGCCCTTATTTATATGATTACTTCGACATTCACTTCAACAACAATTATTGATGAATCCACTAAATAAATGATTAACTGGACAAAAAAAGACTGAGTATGTGTAGTAGATACACATCTCAGTCTTTTCTTTTTATTCAAATCATCCTATTGCTTATAATCTCCAGACGCATTTAGTGTGCTGTATAACCGCCGTCAACTAATAAAGTTGTTCCGTTTATGAAGCTAGCACCATCACCTGCTAAAAATAGGACAGTTGAAGCTACTTCTTCTGGTTTTCCTAAACGACCTTGTGGATGCATAGCAGCTAATCCTGCTTTTGTTTCTTCATCAAGATCTTTTAATAAAGGTGTTTCGATATAGCCTGGGCATACAGCATTTACACGAATATTGTCTTTCGCATAGGCTGTACATAAACTTTGTGTTAATAATTTCACGCCACCTTTTGCAGCAGCATAGGCTGTTACAGATGGTAATCCGACAAAGCTATGGATAGAGCCTGAATTAACAATAACGCCACCTGTGCCTTGTTTTAAAAATTGTTCAATTGCATGTTTATCGCATAAAAAGACACCCGATAAATTAATGTCAATTGTACGTTGCCAATCTGCATATGGTAAATCTACTGCAGGTGCATCTTTTGCAATACCGGCATTAGCAAACATAATATCTAGCTTCCCAAATTTTTCAACAGTTTGTGTAATTAAATTTTTCACTTGTTCTTCGTCTGCAACATCCGTTTTAATAAATAAAGCTTCATGATTTTGATTCACTAATTCATCGACAACAGTTTGACCTTGCTCTGAAAAATCAGCAATGACTACTTTTGCACCTTCTTTTGCAAATGCAAGTGCACTTTCCTTACCAATTCCACTTGCTCCACCTGTTACAATAACGACCTTATTTGTAAATCCCATGATAAGCACTCCTTTATTTTTTAAAATTTACTGTCCTTCACCTTTAATATACACCACCTGTTAAAATAATACTCCTATTAGGCTATGCTCCTATCCTTCTCCTATTTTTAGTCGATTTTGCTTGCTACATCAATGTCCTCTATACTAAAGAGATACTATATAAGTCGGAGGGTTGTTTATGAGCTCCCATAAAATTTTAATTATTGATGATGAAATTGAACTCGCACAATTACTTGAGCATGTTCTAATGAAAGAAGGGTTTCACGATATCCAGAAAGCATTTAATTTAGCTGAAGGCTGGCGACAATTCGAACAGTTCCAACCAGATATTGTCCTACTCGACATTATGCTTCCAGATGGTGAAGGATATGATTTATGCAAAAAAATAAGACAGGTTTCTACTATCCCTGTTCTATTTATGTCTGCAAAGGATGATGAAGTAGACAAGCTTTTAGGACTTGCTATTGGTGGCGACGATTATATTACAAAACCTTTTTCGCCAAAAGAAGTGGCCTATCGTGTAAAAGCACAGCTACGTAGAAGTGGCTATACAGAAGGTATTGTTTCTAAACAAATGAATACCCAAGTGGGTCCATTTTTATTTAATGACAATGAAACTGAATTATTCAAAGATGGCGTTGCTATTAATTTAACTGCAAAAGAAGTAGGACTTATGCGGGTATTTCTCCAACATCCAAATCAAATTTTAAGTAAGGAAACTTTATTTGAAAAAGTTTGGGGTGAAGATTTTTATGGCTCGGACAATACGGTGATGGTTCATATTCGCCGCTTACGTGAAAAAATAGAAGATAATCCTTCTACTCCCAATTATTTATTGACGGTTAAGGGGTTAGGCTATAAATTTTCTACGAAGGTGAACTCATGAAGTGGCGCCTAGCAAGACGATTTTTATTTTCTACCGTATTAATCGTTATTATCGTCCTTTTTGTAAATACAATTTTATTAGTCGGTTATCTCATGTGGCAGACTCTTTCTGATCGAGAGGGTGTAAAAACAGAAGGTATTGAAACAACTGCGGCCGCCTTTTATAAAAATATAACGGTAGAAGATAATAAACCCGTCGTCACAAAAGAAGGACAAAATATTTTAAAAACGCATCATGCATGGGTACAAATTTTGGATGCCAATGGTCGCCAAGTGAATTCTTATTTCGCTCCCTCTACATTAATGACTTCGTACACGCCCGTCGAAATTGTACAAATGTATAAACGCCAAGAAGTAAATGGTGATACAACTGTCTTTATCGGCGAAGCCGGCAAATTTAGCTATTTTTTTGGGGTGGAAGATCCTGGGTTAACGCGTATTGTTTATAGCATGAATTTTTCTTCTATTTTCCAGTTAGGTACGAAAATTCTTATTTTATTTTTAATTGTCGATATTCTTATTGCCATACTTATTGGTTTTATTTTCGGCAAACACTTAACAAAGCCGATGTATCATTTAATCAGTGGCATCAACAATTTAAAAAACAAAAAATATCAAATTCTCCCGAGTAAAAAAGGAATTTATCGTGAAGTATTCGAAAATATGAATGATTTATCTGACGCATTAAAAAGTGTCGAATCTGAACGCCAAAAATTAGATAAAATGAGAAATCAGTGGATCAGTAATATTTCTCATGACATGAAAACCCCGCTATCCTCCATTCAGGGATATGCAGAATTAATTAAAGATTCTTCAACTACGATTACGCAGGTGGAATTACAGCAATACAGTCAAATAATCGAAAATAAATCAAAGTATATGAACGACCTACTAAATGATTTGAATTTAACAACTAAATTAAGAAGTGGGACACGCCCACTTGATAAGAAAAATCTCGATGCTACTAATTTTTTGAAAGAGATTATTATTGAAATTTTAAATGATCCACAGTATGAAAATAGACAAATTGATTTTGAAGTTGAAAACGAACCCCTACATTTAGAAGCTGATGCAAAATTACTAAAACGTGCATTAAATAATTTTATTTATAATGCACTCGTTCATAATGAAGAAGATGTTCATATAATCGTGTCTATTGCGAAAGGTTATCCACAGGGAATTGATTTCTTCGTCCCTGAAAAGTTATCCACAAATCCGACGATTATACGTATTTCAGATAATGGACGTGGGATTCCATTAAATGAACAAAAAAATATTTTCGAACGTTATTACCGAGGTACAAATACTTCTGACACAGCTGGCACAGGCCTAGGGATGGCAATTTCTCATGATGTCATTGTGGCACATGATGGCTTCTTACACTTAGTCAGTGACGAAAATATAGGAACAACTATTTATATTTTTCTACCGTAGATTTTCTAAATGAACATGTTACTTTTATCCACATAAAAAAGTACGAATCACGCCATTTACGGTGCAATTCGTACTTTTTATTTTTACCTACTGGTAAATTATTTTATTTTTTTCATTACATTTGAAGGGATATCTTTTTTGGCTACTTCATCGTATGAAGTAACTGTCGTCGTACCTTTTTTAACATATAGTTTTAAATACGCTGATTTTTTTAAATTTTTAGCTGCTGAAAATCCCAACGCTTTTTCTTTTCCTTCTTCATTCACAGCATTTAATTCATAGTTGTAGCGTTTCATTATTTCTCCACTAGTTAACTTCGTTGTTTCTAATACGCCATCCTCCGTAATCTGTAAATAATAGCTTTCTTTATTCAAACGATTAAAGTCAACCGTCGCAAGTGCATAGCCTACAATTCCAAGTACAAGTACCACCGTGACAAATATTCCAATGATTTTTTTCATATTAACCTTCCTCATTTCTAATCGTATGTTTAATTATTTTTGTATATGCTTTATACGTAATTCCATAATAAACTGCGTAAATAAATGTATAGATTGCCATCCAAATTACTACTGCTGAAAAAATATCTAACATCAGTAATTTTGATAATGCTTTTAACGCGATGATACTGTGGATAATACCGACTAGTAAGGGAATAAAGAAGATCACACCGACTTGAGCAGCTATTGATTTCTTCATTTCCTTCAAACTCACGCCCATTTTGTGTAGCATCATAAATTGTTGCTTATCTTCTTCGGCCTCAGTTAACACTTTAAAGTAAATAATACTGCCTGTTGCGGCCAAAAAGACCAGTCCTAAAAAGCTTCCGACAAAGAGTAAAACACCAATACTCGACATACTTTCATTTAAATCAATTTGTTGGCTAGAAAAAACTACATCCTCAGGTAGTAAATTTTTCACTTTTTTCGCAGCTTCTTTGTCCGCATCGGCTTGACCAATGACATGAATTATTTTTTCCTCGCTCACTTTTTTTAGTTCAGAAAATTTTTCTTCACTTACAACAACTACGGTATAACCAATAGCTACATTTAAAACACTTTGTTTTTTTACCCCTCGGAAAGTAATATTATTATTTTCTGCCATGATTGTTTTATTTTTATATTCAGGTGAAAAGCGTTTATCGTAACTAGGGTCAATAATCCAAGCTTCATCCTTTTTTAAATTCAACGCATGTATCTGTAATTTAGAAGCCAGCTGATTATATTGTTTTTCACTGATTACTGCATAACTACGTTCTCCATAGGGTCCAAAACTATCTTTAATTTCATTCGCATCAAAAGTCGTCCATAGCATAGGGAAAGAAAATTTATATTGGGCATTTTTAGTTAACTCATTAATTTTCTCTTGCTGATTATTTTTATTTTCTTCATACATATACGTATGCGGATCAGCTTGAAGAACACTATCTTTTGTGTTGTAATAAAGGCCAAATACTGCTCCTCCAGCGGTAATTGTTGTTGCACTTAAAGTTGCTATAATCGTCAGTGTTCGTGCATTTGCTCGAATGCGATAAAGTAGTTGTGAGATGGTCACCAATCGTAGGTTCTTCCAAGCAAAACTCTCTATTTTTTTACCTAACGAAAGGAAAAAACTAGCCAATGAATGGAATATTAAATATGTTCCTAGTATCGTTAAACCGATAATCACAATTGGAGCTAGTAAACCTAATGTACTCCACACTTTTGAAGTGAGTAAATCGGCAAGTGCAATAGCGTATGCCCCATAAATACTTGTTACGCCTACTAGCACGATAAAAATATTTGGTTTTGGAATTTTTTCACCTTGTTTTGCTGCATGAAATAATTCGATTAATTTAAAACGATAGACAACGCGATACCCCTGTAGTGACGTAATAATAAAAATACTTCCAAAAATAAGAATGGTATTTAAAATGGCTTCACTTGAAACTGTCATTGTCGCTATTGCTTCATAATCCATTAATTTCAATAAAATATAAATAAATATTTTTGAAGCTAGAATACCAATAAAAATTCCGATTATTAGTGAAATAAGTCCTAATAGTAGGTTTTCAAAAAATAGCATAAAGCCAATTTGTTTTTTTCTTACCCCAAGTAAAGAATATAGACCTACTTCTTTTTTTCTTTTTTTAATGAAAAACGAGTTGGAATAAAAAATAAATACGACAACGAAAATGAGTAAAATAACGGATGAAGTTGACATAATAGACGCAATTTTTTTAGAAGTTTGAGCTTCATTAATAATAACATCACTATATTTCATCGTTGCAAACGTAAAATAAATAACGATGCTTAATACCATAGAGGCAATGTATAAATAATATTGAGAAAAATTTCTTGCAATATTTTTTTTAGCTAAATCAAATAATGTCATTCATTCCACCGCCCATACTTGCTAAACTATCTAAAATTTCTTGGAAGAATTGTTTTCGTGTTTTATTACCGCGGTATAATTCTTTCGATAAAGTACCGTCTTGAATAAATAAAATTCTACGGCAGAAACTAGCCGCGTACGCATCGTGCGTAACCATCATAATCGTCGAATCATTTTTTTCATTTAAACTACTCAGACTTTGTAATAAATCGGTTGCTGATTTTGAGTCTAAAGCACCTGTTGGTTCATCAGCTAATATTAAGGTCGGTTTCGTAATGATAGCTCTTGCAGCAGCTGTTCGCTGTTTTTGTCCACCAGATATTTGATAAGGATATTTATGAAGTAACTCACTAATGCCAAATAAATCTGCTATTTCAGCTACACGTTCTTTTATTTTTTCTACATCTTTTTTGGCAATAGCTAGCGGTAATAAAATATTTTCACGTACAGTTAAAGAATCTAGTAAATTATAATCTTGAAAAATAAAACCTAAATGTTCTCGGCGAAAATCTGCCAACTGCTTTTCATTTAATGCATGTAAGGATTGCTCTCGCATAAATATTTCTCCAGATGATGGTGTATCAATTGTCGCCAAAATATTTAATAGCGTCGATTTTCCTGCACCACTTGGTCCCATGATGCCGACAAATTCACCTTCCGCAATATCAAAATTAACATTTTGTATGGCATGTACTGCGTTTTGCCCCTTACCATAGGTTTTCGCTATATTTTTTGCTCGCACGATTTGTTCCATATGATTCACCCCGTTCATTTCTTATATATTTACTATACAAGGTGATCCTTACATGAAATGAACCTCAACCTTACAGCAACCTTAAATATTTTTTTATAAAAAAACGCTCTGGACAAAACACCTACCTCTTTCTTTTACAATTCAAAACAAGAGGCAAAAACCGCTTGAAATTCTCGCGATTTTTGCCTCTTTTATTTTCAGTAAATTGAGCGTTTTATCTAGTGATGTCTCAACTTCTCTTTATTAATTTCTTATTTAATTTGATCCTTTTTTGCGTGTTGTGTACAGGTCTGCCGATTCATCTACAAAGAAGCGACGTTTTCCTTTACCAAATAATACAAGCATAATATGAATGAATAATACGATTGTTAATATCAGTCCTGCAATAGTTGAACCTAATGCTAAAAGTACGGATGCTTTATAATAGGCTGAATCCATTGTGACTGTAATATTATTCATTGTCGTTACAATGACAGTAATAAAGTAAGCCACATAAATTGCAACAAATCGTTTAGCCATTCGTGAGCGCGTAATATTTTTTGTAAGTTTACTTGAATAACGGAAACGCATAATCGCTGTACCTAATGTGCGACCATTCCATAAAATAGGGACGATTAGTAAACCAATTAGTAATAAAATCGTTGTTGCAATGAAATTCGTTACTTCATTATGGTTGATGACATTGAGTAGCAATTGACGAATAATATCAATAATAAATAAATCGATACCAAAAGCAATTAGTACAACAGGTGCTTTTACTTCATCTTTGCGCATTAAGTATTCTGCACGCTCTTCAATTTTTTTCTTAGAAGGGAAGATTGCTAGCACTGCTGGCGCAATAAAGAAACCAATAATCCCACCGATTGTATTGCTCATTAAATCATCTACATCAAATAATCTATAGGCACAATTATAAATACCATATATTCCTGTTAATTGCGTAATTTCAAAGAATAATGACACAGTAAATGCTGCAACCCCAGCTTTCCACCAATGCTTTTTATGGATTAAGTAATAGCGGATATATACACCTAAAGGTAGGAGTAAAAGGAAGTTGAAAAATACTTGGTAAAATGCCGATTGTTTAAAAAGTAGCATATAACTTGCAGGATTTTTTAAATCTAACCAATTTCCTTTTAGTGTATCTTCAATAAATTGAAATGGCATCAATGAATAATGGACCGTATTTGGATTTTGCATCGCACAAGTATCTCTTGATTCGGGTAATGGTAATAATACTAAAAAGAGTGCAGATAAAATGTAAAAAACAAAACTAAAGGAAATAATCGTAAGTGAAAGTGGTAAAAATCCGTATTTTCTATATGTATAAACGAGCCAAGGTATCCATAAGAAAAATACTAAAATGGCAAATACAATAACCGCAGTTATTATCGGTGTTGAATATTCCGTCAAGTAGACTCCTCCTTTATAAAATAAGAAAAGAGCTGTCCTCTGCCTATGCTATCGAAAAATATTTCTGTTAATATGCCATACATTTTCATGGCATCAGCTATATTCTATCCAGCTTAGATAGGCTTTAGGTCAGCTCCTCTTTGTAAAATTATTCGCCTGCTTCGATATGGTTTTTACAGAAAGCTAAAACTTCTGCTTCTTCATCATCTTCTAAAGCGAATTCTAAATAAGTTTGGTCTGCTTTTGCAATAAAGAAGTAATCTTTAATTTCAAATTGCTCATCTTTTTTAGAGATAATAGCACGAAGATCTACTCCGCCTTTTTGAAATAATTCATCTTCTTCATCAATATTTAATTCTAATGTGAACTCATAACGCTCACCTTCGATAATATTTGTTGGGTCTAAAATCTTATCCATTACATATGATATGATGTCCATTTATGTCTCTCCTTCAATCTTTTCGTCTTTATAATGATAACGCATATTTTAAATTAGTAAAGTTTGATGCGATGTTCTTTTCAAGTTTATAGACGTCTTTACTTCACTAGAAGGTTGCATATACACTAGCTTTTTTATCTCCACATAAAAAAAGGAATCCTGCCGTAGCCTGATTCCTCTTTCGTACAGAAGCCTATCCCTTATTATTATTTTCTATATGTAGGTATGAAAGCCCAAGTCAGCTGAACAAAGCTAACAAAATATAAGGAAAGGACTTTCATAACCGAATCGATAGTTGCATTTCCGTAGCATTGGGGTACTACGAAATTTCACTCTGCCTTGTAGAAAAGCATTAAATAAAGTGTCATTCGCTTTTTTCAACTAGACGTCTCTCAGTTGATTTTAAAGCCAAATGCTGTTAAGGTTTTTGCCTTTTTCTATCAAGGTGTACTAACTATATACCCGACACATTTTTTCCGAAACCTTCTGTACTATTAGCTTTGTACTGTTTAATTTTCATTATTAGGAATACTATTGTAGTACTGCCACTTTAAATCAATGTTGATTTTTTCGATAAAATTATTCCAATCGTTTAGGCGTAGGGCAAATGTAAATGCTGTTGAATGTTTATGCGTTGGGATTTCAGATTCTTTATAAAAATCATACCAATCATTATTTTTTTGATAGCGTTCTAAATTACTCCCATGCTCTACTTTTTCTTTGAACATTGCAAAGGCTTTAGGAATTGCCTCGATAAACACCCCTTTAGGGTCCTCGTCACTCACATATTTGCCTAATGTAACCGTCCAATATTGCACAACAGACTCATCCAACTCCCCATATAACTCATTTTGCACATTATAAATATTTTCTTGCGCTTCTTTATGACGTTGATTAATATCTTCAATTTTATAACGGTAAAAAGAAGTGAAAATTTTGCCTAATTTTTCACGAAATTGTGGTGTTAAATCTGATTTTTGCAAAGCAATATTAAATTTCATCGCCAGTAATCCCAGTTCAATACCTAGCTGTTCTTCACTAACTGCTGTCGATTTTTGCGTAATCAACCACGTATAGGCCGACTCGTAAATGGCTCCTGCAACAGTTAAATCATTTTCATTATATAAATCTGGTGGCATCACTGTGCATTGCGTATAAAGCTTAGAGACAATTAGACGGAGTAAATCACCCATAAAATAAGATTCTCTGCGCAACCACTCATCTTCTGTACCTTCTATTAGTGCATAATCCGGTTCCATTTGAATAAAATCACCATATTGATAGATTTTACGTAAATACAACTGTGAAATTGACTGATAAATGGTAGCGGATTCATTTTTAATTTCATTACGCTCAAAAAACTTCCCAACCGACTGGATATACGTATTGGCCATGCGTTCGAAGCTTCGTTTAAATACCGCATCCAATTGTTCCAGCTGCTTCATTCTTTCCTGTCCTTCAAAATCAAATTGAACCCGTTCATGGTATACCACATATTCTGATGCTAGAAAATCAATATATTGAGCAATTTCACTTACACGATTTATAGATAAACCATCTTTTGCACTTATATTGTATTCAACCATCTTCCAAAAAATTTCTTTCGGTAAACCATTTTTTCGATAATCCTCTATTGTCATTTTTTCGGTTGAAATTCTTTTTTCAGGTGAAAAATATTGGGGTAATCTTTCTTTCGCATCTTGAATATAGCGTTCCTTCATTTTTTGTACTTTAGGAGCATGCATATATCGGACTTCTATGTGACTTGTTGATTTTATATTTTTTCTTTTTTCGTTCATCTCATCATCAATCCTCCTAAGTGGATCCATTCTTTTAAGACAAGTTCATTTAATTCTAGTTCTTATTATCATATACTAAATTTATACATTTAAAAAGGTGGACATAATAAATGAAAATTGCAGTTATTGGTGGTGGCATTGGCGGGCTATGTACAGCCTATGCTCTTCAGCAACAAAATTTTGTGGTTGATGTATTTGAAGCAACTTCTAGCTTTAAGCCGATAGGTGCTGGTATTGGTATCGGTTCGAATGCTATGCAAGCGCTTATTGAACTTGGCATTGGAACAAAAATTTATGAAAATGGTACAAATTTAACGACACAGCTTTTTTTTAATGCCAAAGGAAAACAGCTCAATTCAATTGATTTTTCTGCTTTAAAAGATTTATATGGTCAATCAAATATCACCATTCAACGAGCTGACTTGCACCGCACACTTTATCATGCCATTCAAAAGGATACTTTATTTTTAAATAAACGTTGTTTAAAGGTTGAACAATATGATACTGGCTGCACGCTACACTTTTCAGATAAAACAACAGCCGATTATGATTATGTCATAGCTGCAGATGGCATTCATTCTCCTATCCGCAAACAGTATATTATTGATAGCGAACCGCGCTATGCCGGGTATATATGCTGGCGTGGCGTCTCAACAGCCTATCCATTCATCGAAGCACATACTTCCGTAGAAATTTGGGATACAATTGGTCGTTTTGGTTATGCGCCATTAAAAGATGGCAAAGTTTATTGGTTTGCCTGCGTTAATGCCAAAGAGAATGATCTGTTTCTGCATCATCTGGAAAAAGAACAGCTTGCAGCATTATTTAACTCATTTCCTAGTCAAGTTTCCGGCATGATTCTTTCAACAAACCAAGATGATATTTTACATCACGACTTATATGACATTAAACCATTGAAAAAGTTTCATTTTGGTCGAGTCATCTTACTGGGAGATGCAGCTCATGCAACCACCCCTAATATGGGACAAGGAGCAGGTCAGGCGATTGAAGATGCGCTCGTATTCAGTACTGCTTTAGCACAGCAAAAAGACTTCATTGAAGCGGCAAAGCAGTATGAACACATTCGTCTACACAAAACAAAAAAAGTTACGCAGCTTTCCAAACAAATTGGGCTTGCTGCACAATGGAGCAATCCCTTATTAGCGAAAAGTAGAGATTTTGTCTTTCCTTTTATCCCTTCTTCCCTTTTATTAAAAAGATTAAAATTCTTATTTAAATAATGAGTTAACTAAGAGCGTTCTCTTTTTAATTCACAATAAAAAACTACATCTTCAATTAGTAAATTTACTAGTTGAAAATGTAATTTTTTGAATAGGATGGAAACCCTATCAGCTTTATTTAATTAGTCTTCTATTAGCACGACATTTTCTGTAAAAACCTTCGTATCTTGTGGAACAATCACTTCAACAATTTGCGTGCCATTATTACGCCACGCATGTTCTTTTACTTTCTTTTCCCCTTCATAATAAAAGCTGCCTGGCACGAAAAAAACACCTGAAGAAATCACATATATTTTTTCTGGAAGTACATCATCACTATTTGGCATCAAGCTTTCTTCATTTTCAATTTTAAATTTTGGATAATTCGTATACTGATATTTATAGCCTTCAAAATACATAGCTAAGTGGTAGCTGTTTATCGTCGCTTCTTTCGCTGTTGCTGATTTTTTCACGATGAATTCCATCTCTGTATAATCGGAAGCATTTAAGTATAGTTTTTTTCCTACTTTCTGCGTAAAGCTTTGTAGCAGCGATTCTTTTTGTTGCTCTGTCACTTTTCCTACTTTAATCGCTTCCACCAATGCTTCATTGCTCTGTGCGATTTTTGCTTCACCTGTTTTCCCTATATAGGGCATTGGTTTTGCCAATAATTCTACATAAATAACACTCACAACAAGCAGTGTCAGGAATACATAACTAAAAATCCTAATAAATTTCCCGCGATTTTTTACACTTTTCACTAAGAAAATCAAGGCAATAATAAAAAGAAGAAGTATCACAAACTCATACCCCATGTCATTACACCTCCATTTTTCTTTGAACAAAATAGCTCATACATCCAATAAGGAGAAGTACCAATCCCATCAACCCTAAGAATCCAAACGGCGTATCCCAAGGAATTTCAGCTAGTCCATTTATAATATATGTAGAAATAGGTATCAAATTAAGCAAAATAATGACGAGCAATACAGCCAAAATGAGATTGATTTTGTTTTTTGCCCAACAGATGCTGATAAAATAAAAACTAAGACTACACACATAAAAAACAAGAAAAATCCCTAGTGTATTTACTAAAGAAATGATTGGATTTGAAAATATCGTATAGCCATGAATAAATGGCTCTTTTTGAAAAATTAGATGCAAAAAAATATTTATATACGGTAAAAATAGACTTAAAAGTGTGAAATAAAATGAATAAATTGCTAACATGCAAAAATCGAGTTTTACAACGCTTTTGCGTGTAGAAATATACGGTTTTAATTCCGCTTGTTTATGAGGTTGCCCTTGTTTTAAAGCTAAAATAATCAGTCCAAGTGCACAAAAAATAGATGTTGCCGAAGGAGCGTAAATTTCCCCTTCAATCGCAGCCATTGGCACTTGTGTAGTTCCCCACCCCGATGCTCCAAAACAAAGATCCAATAGACTAATAACACAAAGAAGATAGATTATATTTGTTTGAATGAGTTGATATTTTAAGCTTATTTTATTTTTGAATGTAGCTCCCTTTTTCACTAGAAAGTCGTTCATTATACAATTCCCTCCTTAAAGTTTCACTCACATCATAAAAAACTTTCACGTCTTTCGGTACATCAATGACCGTAAAATAATAGAATCGTGTATCTTCTATATCGCCATCCAAATTCATGTCCATATAGGCACGATTAAATTGTGTATCAAAAATGGTAACTGTATCTTTTATTTCATGTATTTCATTTATAGTAAGCACTAATTGATTTTGTTTTTTCACTTCTACTTGCTGTGGGTTTTTTAATTCTGCTAATTCATAGCCATTTCGTAAAACTGGCAATACATACATACGTATTTGAATCTCCTGTCCAACACGTGAAGATTCATGTACATAATAATTAACTTGCCCTCTATCATTTACATTACTTATTTTCACTTTTCCTTTTGGTACAGTTACAATTTTTTCTTCTTTTAAATACTTTCTAAATGTCGATTCTTTTTCTGCATCAAGTAATTTTGCTACTTGTACACTTGTTATCATTTCCCCCTTCGTTTTATTTGAAGATGGATGAAGGGTACTTCCTACAAATATCGCTACAAACGATAAAATAACTAGGCTAGTCATAAAAATTGCCGTCCATTTAAACGGAAGATGCAGTATTCTTTTAGAATTCATTATTTTTTTTAGAACTAAAAAAACACTGAATGCTATTACGAATATAAATACAATAAAGAAAATTGCAATAAAGGCCATATTATTTTTCACCTGCTTTTTTTACTATCCAATAGTTCATGCAAGGTAGCAAAATTGCACCTGCTACACCACTACTTACAAATATAGTCGTTGTCACGTGTAAGCCTAAAAAAACAAAAATGATGATTATAACTAATACAATTGTGTAAAATCTCCAGCTCCAACCAGCATTTTTAAATTCTCCATAGGCATAACCCAAATTCGCACTAGCAAATAGGAATACCGTACTAATGCATAAGCTTCTACTCGTAGAAGAAAGCGTCATTAGATCAAAAACTTGTGCACCTTGAAGCACATTCAAAATATACAGCCCATAAATCACACCCATTATAATCACCGCAAGAATTATGCTGTACGAGGCGATAACTACTTGCTGAGAAAAAAATTGTGTATTTTTATTTCGTACAAACGCTATTACTTCATCTTTCAAAGATTGTTTGCTCAAGCTATAACCAAAAATCATTGCCCAAACAGCTACAAAAAAGCAAAAAAACATGGGGTTCACAACTTTGTACTGCATGTTTACCACGCCATCTGAACTCGTCATCCCCAAAAAAGAAGCAAGCTGTTGGAAAATTGCGAATCCTAGGATTAAAAATATGCCTATCATTAAATAACTAATATATGCCTTCATTTGTAGGACATATAAGGGTTTAAAAAAACGAAAAAAACTACTCCGCTCCAAAGATATCATCTATTCCACCCTCTCGTTCATTCGTTAATGCTAAATAGATTTCTTTTAAAGAGGCTGATTCTAAGCTGGCTGATTCGTCTACATTTTTCACTTCCACTAGGCGCTTGTACCCTTTCATTAAATGCTTTTGAATGGGGCCAACCCCCATTTTCAACTGCTCTTTTTCACCATTCATCCATGCATACTTTTCAACTAAATCTGCACTATTTTCATGCTCGATTATTTCTCCCTTATGTAAAATAGCCACCTCTTCTACTAAATGCTCCATCTCATCCAATAGATGACTGGATAAAATAATTGTGCGTGGGACTTCTAGGTAATCTTTTAAAATGACGCGATAAATATCTTTTCGACTGGCCTCATCCAGTCCGTTTACTGGCTCATCTAAAATCGTTAACGCACATCTTGTTGCTAAGCCAAAGATAGTGAAAAACTGCTGGCGCATTCCCGTTGATAGTTGGGAAATCGTTGTATGCACTGGAATTTGAAAATAGTTTATTAACTGCTCGGCAAACTTTTGATTCCAATGCAGATAAAATTTTTCGGCTGTTTTACAAATCATCTGTATAGTAAAACTTGGTGGAAAGGCCATTTCAGGATGAATATAAATACTATTAGAGGATACATATAAATTATCAAAAGGCTGCTCCCCAAATATTTTTAATTCCCCCGATGTTTGAGGGATTATGCCTGCAATTAATTTTAGTAAGGTGGATTTACCAACACCATTTCGTCCAATTAAAGCAATTATTTTTTCGCCGTCAATTGCTATCTGTACATTTTGTAAGACCGTTTTAGTTTTAAACTTTTTTTGTATATTTGTCGCTTCTATACTCTTCATTACATATCCTCCTTATACAATTGATGGAGCATAGCAATTAACTGCTCCTTCTCTACATCTAAACGTTTGGCTTCTGCTACTAACTCCTCTAGCTTACTTTCTAGTAATTGGTTCCGACGCTTTTGCATGATTTTCTCCTTTGCATCGGTTTGTACAAACATACCTAAACCGCGTTTTTTGTATAGCAAATGATCTTCTAAAAGACATGTAATACCCTTTCCAGCAGTAGCAGGATTTACATTGAAAATTTCTGCAAGCTGATATTGTGAATATACTTTCCCATCAGCAATTAATTCATCTTCTATAATCTGATTTTCAAGCCATTCTGCTATTTGAATATAAATAGGGGTTTGATGCGCTTCCACTACTTAACCTCCTTAGTGCATTACTGTTGTAATGTACTATACTTCAAATATACATTCTTGTATACTTTTAGAAATTAAAAATCCTGCACAAAAGGTTCGTCGAGCCCCTTTTATACAGGATTTTTTAAGATTTTAATAATTTTAAAATTTTTATATAACCTAGCTTTTCTGCATGTTCAAATGGTGTAACACCGTCTCGATCCGCAATTTCTGGGCTTGCACCATGTTTGAGCAATAGGCGAACAGTTTTTACATATTTCTCTGAACCATCGCCTAGAATAATTGCCTCTAACAACGCCGTCCATCCCATATGATTCACATGATTGACATCGCTCGCTGTATTTTCTAATAGCCATTTGAGTGTTTCTAGATGTGCTCGTTCACTAGCAGGTATAATCCCGATGCCTCCAAAACGATTAATTCGTTTGACGTCACCTCGATGCCCTATTAGTTTCAAAATATCGAGATAGCCTTCTGCTGCTGCATATAAAAATGGGGAGTTTAAGGTTGCATCTTGTGCATTAACATCCGCTTCATGTGTGACTAAAAATTCCACCAATTTAATATCATTATTATACGTAGCTAACATTAGCGCTGTTTGCCCTTTGTCATTTTTTCTATTGATATTAAAATCATTTTTCAATAATTTTTTCATTGAATAGCGGTCACTTTTTTCCACCGCTTCAAACCACTTTGTTGTTGCATCTTTATTAATCATTTTTGATTTCCCAACAAAATTACCGCCCAGTGAATTCCACAATATTGATTTTAAATTTTGCTTCTCCACCTATTTCCCCACCTTTTTTTAATAAGCTATACCGACTCTTTGCTGCCAAAATAAACGATTACTAATCACATCATAACTAAATGCTGCGGTATCCAATACAGAGATTTTTCTACCTTCCTCAGGTAAAAAATTCACTTCATATCTATACTTCCCTACTTCCTCTTCATTTAGTAAGGCGGTTGGACACACAATGGTCCAATCGAAGGTTGTTTGTTGTAATTTTTCAAAGACAATTTCATGTTCCTTTGCTGCTGTTTGTGTACGCTGTCTTGATTCAACTGATTGATAGCGTAATTTAGTTGGCTCTAAGCGACTAGTTAAAATCCCTGCTGTCCCTATAGTGACGATTCGCTGTATATTATGTTTCTGCATAGCATGAATGATATGTACAATTGACTGCGATAAAGTGGTCGTTTTATCTGTATTTAAAGCCGAAAAAACGACTTCATTTCCTTCAATTGTTTGTTCTATACTCTGAAAATCCTTTGCATCGCCTACGATGATTTTTAAATTTTCTTGTGCTTGTATATTTTCAGGATTTCGTACTAAAGCAGTAACTTCATGACCATCAGCCAATGCTTTTTTTAATACATTTGATCCGACTCTACCTGTAGCTCCTAAAATAGCGACTTTCATTCTTCCTCACCTATCTTCGTTGGTTTCTTTAGCATATCTTTCAATGCATCTTCTCCTGATTGTTCAGCTAAAGGGACACCTGAACGATACGCAGCTCGGCAAATTAAATGTCCGGCAACAGGGACCGTTAAAAAGACAAATACAATCCCTAGTAGTAAGCGGACACTAATTGTGCCATCATGGACCCAAAAGTAAATAAAAGCGCCTAGGAGAGCAAGCATGACAGCAAGTGTAGAACTTTTAGTCGCCGCATGTGAACGCGTATAAACATCAGGCATACGGATTAATCCAACGGCACTTATTAAGCTCATCATACTAGCAAGTAAAATAATAATCACGGCAAACCACTCAACGCTTAGACTTAGATCCAATAATGACACCCCTTTCTAAAAATCTACTAAAGGCAATCGTACCAACAAATGATAAAATCCCTAAAATCAAAATCACTTCTAAATAGGCCTTTGTTTCAAATAGCATTGAAATGGCGGCAACCATCGATAATAAATTGATGCCAATCATGTCCAGGCCAACCACTCGATCTGGCATAGATGGTCCTTTTACTATGCGAAAAAATGAAATAGCTATGGTCAGTGCAAAAAAAACGAGTGAAATTTTTAAGAGTAATTCCATTATTTTCTCGTCACCTCCATTATTGCTTGTTCAAAACTATTCATCGAACGAATAACATCTGCCTTGGACTGTTCAATATCCATTGCATGAATATAAAATAGTTGCCCTTCTTCTGATATTTCCATAACGACGGAACCGGGTGTAAGTGTTAATAATAATGCGAGTGCTGTAATTTCAAAATCTCCTGTCAACTTCGTTTCATATGTGAAAATCCCAGGTGTAACAGCCAATCTAGGACTACAAATTTGTTTGAGTAAGACAATACTTGAAGAAATTAATTCCTTTAAAAATAATAGTATTAATTTACATATCGACCATAATTTCCTCATATAAAATGGTTGTCCGAAAAAACGATGCATTAAATATAAAACAATGATGCCGATTAAATAGCCGGTGAAAAAAGTAGTGATATGAGCGGTATCTTCATCCTTCAAGAACATCCATAGGACGGCGATGAAAATATTTAACATAATTTGTACTAACATAGACGTCCCTCCTTATGGATAGAGTACTGCTTGAATATAAATACTTGGATTCATCAAAATTTGTGTGGCATCTTTTACAAATGGTGCAAGAAATTCTGCTCCTATCCCCATTGCTAGTGTTAAAAAACCGAGAATAAGCATTGGATACAACATCATTTTTGGAATTTTTGCTTTAAATTTTTCATTATGCGTGGATTCACCAAAAATAGATTTTAAAAAGACGCGAAGCAGTGAATAGAGCACAGCAATACTAGATAAAAATGCGACGATAACAAACAAATAATTTTCCTTTTCAATTAATCCCTCACCAATTAAAACCTTGCCGAGAAATCCACTGAATGGTGGAATACCAGCTAATGAAAGCATCATAATAAAGAACAACCAGCCAAACACTGGAAATTTGTGAATCATCCCTTTTATTTCATCAAAGCTTGTGCGTCCTGTAATATACATCATCGTGCCAATGACTAAGAATAGTAAAGCTTTTATTACCATGTCATGCATTAAATAATAAATTGCCCCTTCAAAAGCAACCACATTATTTGCATATAATCCTAACAACACGAATCCGACACCTATGATGACGTTATATGCCACAATCTGACGTAAATCTTTAAAGGCAATAACGCCCAAGCATCCTAAAATAATTGTGGCAAAAGCTAACAAACCAATTAATCCATGTGTTATATTCGTCTGCAATGGGAAAATCAACGTAAATGTACGGAACAATGCATAAATCCCTACTTTGGTTAATAAAGCCCCAAATAGCGCGGCAAGTGGCGTTTCTGGCACACGATACGAGCCAGGTAACCAATAAAATAAAAATAGACCTGCTTTTAAAGCAAATACGACTAAAAATAATAAAGAAACAGTTGTTAACATCGGTCCTTGATCGACTTCAACTACACGTTCAGCTAAATGTGCCATATTTAATGTACCTAATGTGCCGTAAAGCATAGCAAGTGCCACTAAAAATAACCAGGAAGCTAAAATATTTATAATCACATATTTAAATGATTCGCGTAATTTTTCTTTTCCTCCACCTAAAGTAATTAAGGCAAAAGACGCTAAAAGCATAACTTCAAAGCAAACAAATAAATTAAACATATCCCCCGTTAAAAATGAACCATTTACGCCTGCAATCATCAGGAGAATAAGTGGATAAACAAACATATTTTCAAAGCGGGCGCTCAGTGAACGATAGGCAAATAAAATACAGCAGAGAGCGACAATACTCGTCGTGACCACTAATAACGCTGAAAATGAATCAGCTACAAATGTAATACCAAATGGCGCTTCCCATCCACCAAATGCAAGCACTTGAATCCCATCCATTTTTACTTGAAGCAATAAAATAATATTTATACAAAATAATAATAAAATCCCACAAAAAACAATGATCTTTTGAATTTTTACTTGCTGTCTAAAAAAAATGGCAATAATGGCAAATAAAATTGGGATAAACATTGGCATAACAACAAAATTATTCAAGCTCATCCCCCCGTAATTTCTCCATATTATCTGTTTTATTTTGGGCATATGCTCGATAAGCTAATACCAAGACGAACGATGTAACTGCAAAACTAATTACAATCGCTGTCAGTATTAAAGCTTGTGGTAATGCATCTGTATAAGGGCCATCCTCTGCTTTCAGCAAAGGCGCGTCCCCTTTTTTCACTTCACCAATCGTCAGTAGCAGAAGGTGCACTGCATGTGACAATAAAGCTGTCCCTAAAATAATACGAATAATATTTTTGGAAAGAAGTAGGTAAGTAGCTACTACAACTAGAACCCCTACGAGTAATACAATTAAGGTTTCCATCAGCTCTCTCCCCCTTCACTCACGCTTAAAATGATGGTCATTACAACACCTACAACGGTTAACGCAACGCCTAATTCAAAAATAAGCACTGTTGCCAATTCTTTTTCACCGATTAAAGGAAAATGAACAGAAACCGATGACATATTTAAAAATGGCTGACCGAAGAAAACAGGAACTACAGCAGTCATGATAGCCAAAAATACACCGACTGCTGCGACTACTTTAAAATCTACCGGTAATCCTTTTTTTACACGTTCTGCATCAAATGTTAAATACAATAGGACAACAGCTGTCGCCAATACGAGACCGGCAACAAATCCGCCACCAGGTGAATAATGCCCTGCAAAAAATAAATAAATGGCCAACGTCAAAATAATGAAAACAACAGCCTGTACAACTGTGCGTAAAATCAAATCATTGATCTTCATTATTTTTCCGCTCCTTTCGGGGCTTCATTTTAATTAATGTATAGACCCCTAATCCAGCTGTTAATAGAACAACGACCTCTAACATCGTATCGAAAGCACGAAAATCACCTAAAATAGTATTTACAATATTTGAACCACCTGCTAACTCATACGCATTTTCAAAGAAATCTGATATCGTATTAAACTCGCTATAATTTAAAACAGAGAATGCTACAGTTACAACTAATGCACCCGTTGCTAAAGAAATCACTAGATTGATAATTTTTTTAGATTTAGGTGTATCTTCTTTTTTCCATTCAGGTAAATATGAAAAGCACAGTAAAAACAGTACAGTTGTCACAGATTCGATGACTAACTGTGTTAAAGCTAAATCAGGTGCTCTGAACAGTACAAAGAAAATAGAAACACCAAAACCGAGTACTCCATTCAAAACAACCGCTGTTAGACGTGATTTTGCAGTTAACATACCGAGAGCTGCACAAATCATCACTAAAATTAAAATAACCTCATACCATTCAATAGGTGCATTTTTCGAAAGTTCGTAAAATCTAAAACTATTACTTTGAACAAAATAACCACCTACCACAAGAATTAAAAACAAATAAATATACAGCATATAATGTCTTAATGAACCCGTCATATAAAGATTTGTTAAAAAACGACTAGTATTTTGACTCTCTTCTAATAAACGATCATATAAATGATTTAATGTGAATTTTTCAGGTAATATTTCATATATCCCTCTCCATTTAGGCAATAAAATATAAGCAAGGCTACCAATAATAATAACGCCCATTGTCATAAGTAGTGCACCATTCACTCCATGCCATGCATGAATATGGGGAGTCAACTGCTCCATTGTAGCCATGGTAGGATATAAGCTTGGCATGGCTGCACCAACGATATATTTACCAATACTATTTGGAACAAAAAACAGCACAACGACTAATGCAGCTAAAATCATCGGTGAAATTAACATGCCTTTTGGTGCTTCATGTATCACACGATCCTTCGGTAATTTCTCTTTTCCACCAAAGAAAGTTTTAAAAATTAATACCAGACAATAAATAAAGGTAAAGACGCTTGCTAACCATGCAATTACAGGAAACAGCATGCTAACACTCTGCAAATTAGCTTCTTGTACATGCAGTACAGCTTCAAAAAACATTTCTTTACTTAAAAAGCCATTAAATAAAGGGAGCCCTGCCATCGAAAGACTGCCAATCATCGCAATCGTAAAAGTAATTGGCATAATAGACATCAGACCACCTAAACGACGTATATCACGCGTCCCTGCTTCATGGTCAATAATTCCGACCATCATAAATAAGGCACCTTTGAACGTCGCATGATTAACTAAATGGAATAAAGCTGCAAATCCAGCTTGAGCGTAAATAGCTGTTTCCGCACTATAGCCGAGAACATACACAATAGAACCCATTCCTAATAAGCTCATAATCAGACCGAGCTGACTTACCGTAGAAAATGCAAGCAAAGCTTTTAAATCTGTTTGCTTCACCGCATTAAATGAACCCCAGAACAGCGTAATCAAACCGACGACACTCACTACCCAAAACCAAGTTTGATTCAGTGCAAAAACAGGTGTTAAGCGGGCCACTATGTAGATTCCTGCTTTAACCATTGTTGCAGAATGTAAATAAGCACTCACTGGTGTTGGTGCTTCCATTGCATCTGGCAACCAAATATGAAATGGAAACTGTGCTGATTTTGTAAATGCGCCTAATAATACGAGGATCATGGCTGGAATAAATAAATGATTGGTTATTTCCTGAGGAATAATTTGGATTATTTGACGAATACTATAGCTTCCAGTCATTTGTGCAAGCATTAAAAAGCCAACAAGCATAGCTACGCCACCACTTACCGTAATAAGCATAGATTTTTGCGCACCGCGACGTGATGCTTTACGATGATGCCAGAAGGCAATGAGTAAAAATGAGGAAACGCTTGTTAATTCCCAGAAAAAATACAGCATAATTAAATGATCAGAGAATACGACCCCTAACATAGCGGTCATAAATAATAATAAATAACAATAAAATTTGTGAAGTGCTTCTTTTTTTGAAAGATAGAAAATGGAGTATAAAATAACTAGAGCGCCTATACCTGTGATTAATAAGGCAAAGAGCATACTCAAACCATCTAAATATGTAGTAAAGGTAATATCATATGACGGAATCCAGTGCCAACTATGTTCAATCACCTTCCCAGATGCAATTTGCGGAATAAAGCGTAATAATAAAATAAATAGCACGACTGGTACAATAAATGCTACCCAGCCTATATTTATTCTTTTCATTTTTTTATAAATCAAAGGTATAATAATAGCGCAAATAAAGGGAATTATAATGGCTAATTTCGTTATCAAGTAAATATTCCTCCCTTAATGCTTAATTAGTTAAAACGTGGGTTAATTAGATGAGGTCTTTTTTCTCTAAACACTTTATAATTGTGCCAAAGAAAAAATTTACATATCGCTTACTTTTAAATGTATAATGGTATTAATTATAGTGAATGAGTAAATTACTGTATTTTTACATGAATAACTAGATTATACATGAAATATTCTCACTTTTCCTGTTTAAGCCATGCTGTAACACAAGCTTTTTTACTTTTTAAAAAAAGAGGTGATTTTAATGAAATCGGAGAACTATATGGATGAAAATATACTTGTTTGCGTCTATTACGGACCAAATAGCGAGAGATTAATTCGTCGTGGACATAAAATCGCCACTATGTCGGGTTGCCCGTTGTATGTATTAAATATTAGTAAAGAATCCACTGAAGAATTCGACTCTTCTCAACAAGAGTATCTCACTCAATGGGAATCTTTATCTCAAGAATTAGAAATCGAACAATTTATTTTAAAATCAAATGAAGATCGTCCCGTACAAGAGGTCATTGCCGAGGTTTGTAATGAACATAATATTACTCAAGTAATTATTGGACAAACAGCACAAAGTCGTTGGGAGGAAATCACAAAAGGTTCATTCATTAATCAACTACTTCGTACGCTTCCTTTTGTAGATATTCATGTTGTTTCTGTTGATCGACAAGTCTTAATTAAAGATAATATTTATGAAAAAGCCATTCGCGCCTATTTAGTTGATGACGAGGGGATATACCGCGTCTGCTTTGAATTACCAAACAAATTTCTTTATGAAGGTCTTTTCTTCAAAGAAATTGGTACTGATTTTGACAACGGTCGATTTAAATTTATGCATGAGAATAAAACCTTTGAGATTGAAGTGGATGATGGCTATATTCATGATGATAAAATTATCAAAGAACTTATCTCATAAACCTAGAGAAATTTATTATATTTAAAAATCTAAAAAGGTCACAGGCATATATGAGTGCTTGTGACCTTTTTGTTGACTACAATTTATGCGATTTTTTCATCCTTCGGTAAGAAGAAACCAATCAATCCGAGGAATGGTAATAAAGAAATGACGGTCATAGTTGTTGCTACACCCACGTTATCCATCAAAATACCTATGACTACTGCGCCGATTGCCCCCATGCCAAATGCTAATCCTACCGTTAATCCTGACATTAATCCAATGCGATTAGGTACCAACTCTTGTGCATAAACAACAGTTACTGAAAAGCTTAACATTAAGAAGAAGCCTATGATGATGATTAAAAGCGGCATCCATAGTAGTGAGGCATGTGGCAGTATTAATGAAAATGGTAATGGGACAAGAATGGATAAAATAATGACGTACTTTTTACCAAGACGGTCAGCAAATGGCCCTCCAAAGAAAGTGCCTAATGCACCAACTGCCAAAAATAAAAAAATCATCATTTGTCCATGTTGAATCGTCATTCCATAATTCTTAGTTAAATGGAATACGAAGAAGTTCGTGATGTTCGTCACATAAAATGAACGCACAAAAATAATTAATAACAAGACAGTTAAAGCCATGCCTAGCTGACGCTTTGTAAGATGTGGAATAGAAGAAATGAGTGATTTCTTATTCTTTGACTTCGCTTCCATTGCTAATTGTTTTTTGTACCAGCTAGATACTTTTGATAAGGTAAAAATTCCAATAGCAGCTACAATTAAAAACCATGCTGCTCCTATTTGTCCAAAAGGTACTAAAACAAATGCGCTAATTAAAGGTGCTAATGCCTGCCCCGTATTTCCACCAACTTGATAAATGGATTGTGAAAGACCTCGCTTTGCTCCAGCCGCCATAAATGACACACGTGAACCTTCTGGATGAAAAATAGCAGAACCAAATCCTAAAAAAATAACAGATGCGAGTATTAACCAATAATTTTGAAAAAATGCTACACCTGCAATACCAACAAATGAAAAACACATACCAATAGGTAAAGCATACGGACGTGGCTTACGATCACTGACTAATCCAACTACAGGCTGTAAAACTGAAGCAACCATATTTAATGCAAATGAAATCCAACCTAACTGTGTAAATGAAATACCTGTTTCACTTTTTAAAATAGGAAACATCGCTGGAATAACTGCTTGCAGCGTATCGTTAAAAAGATGACAAATTCCCATCATAATCATAATTGGATATACTGGATTGCCAAGTAGCGGAATTTTTGCTGTATTTCCTGTCATACTTGCACTTCCTTTATGTAAGATAATTCACTTAGTATAACAGCAAATCGTAAAATTGTCAGAAGATTTTAACTTCAGCAAAAAAATCATGCAACCTGTCCTTAGACAAATTGCATGATGCAAGCTTATTTCATATTAGTTCTATTTCGGTTTAATTAACTGATCAATTTCATGTAGATGTGGCATGGCTGTAATAGCACCTGCACGCGTTGCAGTAAGCGCACCTAATTGATTCGAGAAGTATACATAATCATAGGCTTCATCAATCGTTTTAGGTAATCCATTTTGATGGATTGAGCGAAGCATACCAGACATAAATGCATCCCCTGCTCCAGTCGTGTCTACACATGTAATTTCAATAGAAGGCACGTGTTTCATTTGGCCATCAAAAACAATATAGGCACCTTCTGCTCCAACAGTTACCATCAGCATTGTAATATTATACTTCTCTAATGCTGCTACGCCATCTTCAATTGTTTTTGTTTGTGTAATGAAGAATAACTCTTCATCTGCTAATTTCATCACATTTACATATGGTAAAAACTCACTAATTGTCGCTAAACATTGTTGTGGGCTTTCCCAACGTAATGGACGTATATTTGCATCCATCGCAATCAAGCAATCATGCGCAATTGCTTTTTTTACAGCTACTTTAGTTGTTTCTAAAGCTGTTTTTTGGAACATCGTATTTGAGCAGAAATTAAATACAGAAGCTCGTTTGAATGCATCATCTACTAAATGCATAGGTTCTACTTGAATATCAGGTGTTTCATCAGAATAATTGGTGAAAATACGATCACGATTTGTTGTCAAATGAACTTCAACACCCGTTACGCGCTTTTCAGGAATAATTTTTGAAAACTCCGTATTTACGCCTTCACGCGCTAATTCATTTCGTACAAATTGTGATGTTTCGTCATCACCAGTTACCGTAATAATAGCTGATGGTGCACCAATGCGACTAATACCAGCCGCTACATTTATAGTTGTGCCACCTAAAAATTTTGTAAATGACGTATTCGTTGTATCATTAGCAATATAATCTACGAAAGCATCTCCATAAATCAAGATGAATTCTCTAGTTGGTTCTAACATGTAATAAGCTCCTCCATAAAATATCTTCCTTCTATCGTACCATGAAGTCTAAAAACACAAAAGCCTGGAAAATAAATTTATTAAAAAAAATAGAAAACTTTCGAAAATTCTACAAATAGATCTTTTTTCTACGTCTAATTAAATTATTTTGTTATACTTCACATATAGAAAGGTTTGATATAAATGGATATTACAGTTAGAAAATCAACAGTACAAGATGGGCCTGCAGTAGCACCGCTTATTATTGATGCGATTGGTGAAATTGCCAATCGAATTACTGGTGAGGAAACAGAAGAAAAAATTATTTCATCGCTAATTGAATTATTTGAACGTGAAGATAACCGTAACTCTCACTTGAACACGTATATTGCGGAACATGACGGTCAAGTAGCTGGTATGATGATTATTTATGGTGGTGACAAAGCCATTAATTTAGATGCCCAATTAGAAAAATGGTTGGCAGCTAAAAATACGCAGATTCAAACAATTGAAGTGGAAGCCCGCCCAGATGAATATTATATCGATACAATTTGTGTACACCCTGACTTTAGAGGACAAGGAATTGGCACAATTTTATTAAAACATGCGGAAGTGTTATGTAAAGAAGCTGGCTATTCAAAACTTTCTCTAAGTGTTGAATTAGAGAAGAAACGCGCGCGCCATCTTTATGAAAAAATTGGTTTTGTTTATTCTGAACCATGGATGATTATTGGGGAAGAATTTGATCATATGGTAAAAGAAATAAACTAAAGAAAACGTCCCATTCTAAATTTAGAGTCGGACGTTTTTTCATTCAAATCGAATACCTTGTGACATCTCACTTAATCGCTCATCATCTAATATAATTAAGTGATTTTTTTCTCGTTTAATAATTTCTTCTTCTGTAAGTTTTTTTACTACCCTATTTAAATGGCGATGTGAAGTGCCTAATAAATCTGCAATCTCACTTATTTTCATTGTTTGCAACTCTTGTCCAAAATTATTATCTGGCTCAGAACTAACAGTTGATAACAAGAAACTTGCAAATCGTCTCTCCACAGATTCTAATAAATTCACCCGAGATGCTGTTGTACTTGTTTGTAGCTTATAGCTCAAATGTTTTAAAATTTGCTGTAAAAATAAAGGATTCATCATTTCATGTTGTTTTATATAATCAACGGGTATGGAGATAATGACAGAATCTATTACTGCCGTAACCTGTGATTGAACTGGAACATCTCGTACAAGTTCTAAATCCCCCAATGTCGTCAATGGATGATTAAATCGCAAGAGAAGAAATTTTCCTGTTTGTACACTGGAAGTCACTTTCACGCGCCCAGCTACTAGGTAATAAAGTTCCTTTAATTTCTCTCCCTCATTCATAAGGATTTCTCCCTCGTATAATTCAAATATTTTAAAAGGGACTTTTTCTATATCAAATATTTTATCAAATCGATGTAAATGAATATATTGCTGTAAAATTTGCGGATCATCAATTATTTTCATACAAATTCTCCTTAATTGGACATATGTCCTATATTATTATAAGCGAGATTGTTAAACTATGAAAAGAATTACTATAGGAGTGGGCATTATGAACAACAAATTACTATTTCCTTTACTCATCATTATAGCTTCTAGTAGCTATGGTATTTTATCGACGATGATTAAAGTTGCAATGGCACATGGCTTTACGACAGATCAAGCTGTACAAAGTCAATATTCCATTGGTTTTTTATTAGCATTCATTTTATTTATTGCTACACAACGATCTCTCCCTAAAATTTCTTTAAAGGGATTACTAATCTTAATCTGTGCGGGTCTTTTCACAGGGATCACAGGGATTGTATATGGAAAATCAGTCCACTATCTACCAGCTTCACTAGCAGTAGTTATGTTATTCCAATTCACTTGGATGGGACTTTTCTTAGATTGTATTATTCATAAACGACTTCCAAAACGCATTGAGCTCATCAGTCTTGCATTCCTCATCGGTGGAACAATTTTAGCAGCTGGCGTTTTAGACGTTGATTTATCTGGTTTAAGTTGGAAAGGTTGGGCTTTCGGATTCGCAGCAGCCTTTAGTTTCGCATGTTTCATGCAATTTAATTCAAAACATGTTGAAGGAATTTCAACAGTAGCTCGTATGACTCTCATGTCCTTAATGGCATTGATTATTGTTTCTTTTTTCCAAGCACCAGAAGTGATGTGGGACGGTACACTTTTTAAAACTGATTTACTATACTTTGGCTTAGCACTTGGTTTCTTCGGGATTATTTTACCGATCCTACTCTTCACAGTAGCTGTTCCTAAAGTAGGTGGCGGAACAGCCTCTATTTTAAGCGCTACAGAGCTACCAGTAGCTATTTTAGCTTCAGTTGTAGTATTAAACGAAACACTGTCTCCAATGCAAATTGTAGGTATTATACTCGTTTTAATCGGTATGACATTACCTACACTCATACAAATGCGTCGAGAACGAAATCGACCAACCTTATAACAAAAGAAAATCCCTAAATCATTTTTTGATTTAGGGATTTTCTTTACTATTTTAAAGAGATGCAAATAAAGAAATATAATCGATCACTTCTATAAATACATCCAACTAATCCAATTCAATATTTCTTACTTCTGGAGGAAGTTCAATTGCTTTTCTTTTAGCTAAATCCATAAGTGTCAAAATAACTGTTGTCTCACTACACAGCTGCTCATTAGAATGAATTTTTTGAAACACTGTAAAACTTTTATTTCCTTTTCTCTTTAACTCCGTAGTCACCTTAATTTTTTCGCCTAAACGAATTTCATGAAGATAAGTTATCTCAAAATTCAAAACAACCAAGCCTAAATTTTGTCCACACCTTTTACTTTTATCTAAATTAATAGTAGTAAGCCACTGCAACCTACACTCATTATAAAGAGATACATACCGCAAAAAATTCATATGACCCAATTCATCAATATCATTTTCAACTACGCTATACTCTACTGAATGTTGCATAAGAACCTCCTATTTTATCTAAAAATAAATATATTACTCATTCTACTCTATACTATTTCAGCCAATCAGTTCAAACAAAGAACCACTCTACAAGTGGTTCTTCGTTTGCTTGGCACGTCCTACTCTCACAGGCTGTCCACATGATGTGGATTGGAAAAGCACTGCAAACCGGACGTTTGCATTCAGGCTTTTCCTCCTTAATCTTTTATAGTTTTCTTCTGGCGCATGACTTCGTTAACTGCCTTCCCATCGTTCTCATGTACCGATGTACATTCCGAGCGCTTTTCAGTTGTTGCCTCGTCCTGCTTGAAGTAAAAACTTCTTGGTTTACGATTCTATAGAAAATGATTCATTATATTAGACGAGTGCTACTGATTGAAAAGTCTTAGGCCAACAGGACGTTGGTCAGCTA
>JAGHSJ010000173.1 GCA_018065935.1 Candidatus Kurthia equi | reverse complement strand
TTTGAATTTTATGTTTAAATACTCTCGATACAAAAATAATATTCTCTTTTAAGTGTAAATTTCGTTCGGTGGGCGATTTTTTCCTAATTTATTATCGTTTTCATTCACAAAGCCGTCAAAATTGATTATAATGTTTCTTGTAAGCGATTTACTTATAAGTTCATTGAGCAGAACTAGATGTAAGCGATAAATATTTTTTTAAGAAAGCACTTACATCATAAATATTTTATTTGAAGGAGCGAATTTTCATGACAGCAACACGCGGTTTAGAAGGAATCGTAGCAGCAGAAACTAAGATTAGTTCAATTATTGATGATACGTTAACTTACGTAGGTTACGGTATCGACGATCTTACTAACAATGCTACATTCGAAGAAGTAATTTATTTATTATGGCATACTCGTCTTCCAAAAGAAGCTGAGCTAGCAGAATTAAAACAACAATTAGCAGATAACATGGAAATTCCAGCTGCAATTATTGATTTATTCAAAGCAATGCCACTTGATTCAGTACACCCAATGGCTGCATTACGCACAGCAGTATCTATGTTAGGTACTTTTGACAACGAAGCTGATGTAATGGAATCAGAAGCTAACTACCGTAAAGCAATCCGTTTACAAGCTAAAATTGCATCAGTAGTAACTGCTTTCGCTCGTATTCGCCAAGGTAAAGAAGTAGTTGCACCTAAACCAGAATTAGGTTATGCTGCAAACTTCCTTTATATGTTAAAAGGTACTGAACCAGCTGAAATCGAAATCGAAGCTTTCAACAAAGCTTTAGTATTACATGCTGACCACGAGTTAAACGCTTCAACATTCACAGCACGTGTATGTGTAGCTACTTTAACTGACCTTTATTCAGGTGTAACTGCTGCTATTGGTGCTTTAAAAGGACCACTTCACGGCGGTGCAAACGAACAAGTTATGAAAATGTTATCTGAAATCGGTTCTGTAGATAACGTTGAAGCTTGGGTACAAAACAAGTTAGACAACAAAGAAAAAATCATGGGCTTCGGACACCGTGTTTACCGTAAAGGTGATCCACGTGCGCCACACTTACGCGCTATGTCTGAAAAACTTACTAAATTAACTGGTAAACCAGAATTATATGATATGTCTGTTAAAATTCACGACATGATTGTAGAACAAAAGAAATTACCTGCTAACGTAGACTTCTTCTCTGCATCTGTTTATGATTCTTTAGGCATTGAGCACGATTTATTCACACCTGTATTTGCTGTATCTCGTACATCAGGTTGGGTAGCTCACATCTTAGAACAATACGCAAATAACCGCTTAATCCGTCCACGTGCAGAATACGTGGGACCAGATATGCAAAAATACGTTCCAATCAACGAGCGTTAAGAAGAAAAATATGCTAGACTAATCTAGGACTGTGTTACCCGCGCAGCCCTAGATTTACGAATTTAGGAGGCAACTTACATGACTAACGGTAAAATTGTAGTAGAAAACGGCGTACTTAACGTACCTAATAACCCAGTTATCCCTTTCATCGAGGGTGACGGAATTGGTCCAGATATCTGGGCAGCAGCTTCTCGTGTTATCGACGCAGCTGTAGAAAAAGCTTACAATGGCGAAAAGAAAATCGAATGGTTAGAAGTTTTAGCTGGTGAAAAAGCATTCAACGCAACTGGTGAATGGTTACCACAAGAAACTTTAGACAAAATTAACGAATACCTTATCGCAATCAAAGGTCCTTTAACAACTCCAATCGGCGGCGGTATCCGTTCACTTAACGTAGCATTACGTCAAACTCTTGACCTATATGTATGCTTACGTCCAGTACGTCACTTTGATTCAGTACCATCTCCAGTTAAACGTCCAGAAGACGTTGACATGGTAATTTTCCGTGAAAACACTGAAGATATCTATGCTGGTATCGAATACAAAGCTGGTTCTGACGAGCAAAAGAAATTATTAGCATTCTTACAAAACGAACTTGGTGTTAACAAAATCCGCTTCCCAGAAACTTCTGGTTTAGGGATCAAACCAGTTTCTAAAGAGGGTACTGAACGTTTAGTACGTTCAGCTATCGAATATGCTATCAAACACAACAGACCATCTGTAACATTAGTACACAAAGGTAACATCATGAAATTCACTGAAGGTGGATTCAAAAAATGGGGTTACGAAGTAGCTGAAAAAGAATTCGGCGATAAAACTTTCACTTGGAACCAATATGACGCTATCAAAGCTGAACAAGGTGAAGAAGCTGCAAACAAAGCTCAAACTGAAGCTTTAGCTGCTGGCAAAATCCTAGTAAAAGATTCTATTGCAGATATCTTCTTACAACAAATCTTAACTCGCCCAAGTGAGTTCGACGTTGTTGCAACAATGAACTTAAACGGTGACTACATTTCTGATGCATTAGCTGCACAAGTTGGTGGTATCGGTATCGCTCCAGGAGCTAACATTAACTACATTTCTGGTCACGCGATCTTCGAAGCTACTCACGGTACTGCTCCTAAATACACAGGATTAGATAAAGTTAACCCTTCATCAGTTCTTCTTTCAGGCGTATTAATGCTTGAACACTTAGGCTGGAACGAAGCTGCTAACTTAATTACTAAATCAGTTGAAAAAACTATTTCTTCTAAAGTTGTAACTTATGACTTTGCTCGTCTTATGGACGGTGCTACAGAAGTTAAATGTTCTGAATTTGGTACTGAATTAATCAAAAACCTTTAATCGTTAGTGAGAAGAGGGAGGGCCTTAAAACCCTCCCTCTTTTTCTATATAAAAAAATCATTTTTAAGGGGTGTTTTGTTAATGACTTTGAAACGCAAAAAAATCTCAGTGATTGGTGGAGGATTTACAGGGGCAACGGCAGCTTTTTTAGCCGCACAAAAAGAGTTAGGTGATGTTGTTCTAGTGGATATTCCGAAAGCGGAGAACCCTACTCAAGGGAAAGCTCTAGATATGTATGAGGCTTCGCCTATTCAAAATTTTGATGCACGTGTAACAGGTACATCAAATTATGCAGATACAGCAGACTCAGATGTCGTATTAATTACAGCTGGTGTCGCACGTAAGCCAGGGATGAGTCGAGATGACTTAGTACAAATCAATCAAGGTGTAATGAAAAGTGTATCAAAAGAAATTGCTAAATATTCTCCAAATGCAGTAATAATTGTTCTTACAAATCCGGTGGATGCAATGACCTATACCGTATTCAAAGAAACAGGTTTCCCTAAAAATCGGGTAATTGGTCAATCTGGTGTACTTGATACAGCTCGCTTCAGAGCATTTGTGGCTGAAGAGTTAAAAGTATCTGTAAAAGATATAACAGGCTTTGTCCTCGGAGGTCATGGCGATACGATGGTACCATTGACGCGTTATTCATTTGCTGGTGGCATTCCAATTGAAAGCTTGATTTCAAAAGAAAAACTTGAAAATATCGTTAATAGAACGCGTACCGGTGGTGCGGAAATCGTCAATCTACTAGGTGACGGCTCAGCATATTATGCCCCAGCTGCCGCTATGGTGGAAATGACAGAGGCAATTATTAAAGATCAAAAACGTATTCTACCTTCGATTGCTTATTTAGAAGGCGAGTATGGCTATAATGATTTGTATTTAGGTGTTCCAACACTATTAGGTAGTGAAGGAATCGAAAAGATTTTTGAAATAGAATTACTCGAAGACGAAAAACAAGCATTGGATCAATCAGCCGATGCGGTAAAAGAAGTCATGAATGTTTTAACGTAATTAGTATAAGCGACAAAGGAGTTTGAATCCTTTGTCGCTTTTTTAATTTTTAAAATAGTTTGTCGTAGTGTTCCATGATAAATAAGTTAATTATTAGGTCAAATTCGATTTTTTAAGCATTTATTGATACTATTAATAAAAGGAAATGTCTACAGGGGGGATTAGGTGTTGCTTAGTAAAGATTATAAAATCGGTAGAACCTTTGAAGAAATTGAAGTGGGTTCTTCATTACAAATTACTGAAAATATTGAGGACAAGGATTTGCTATTATATTTAGGTTTAACAAATGATAATAATCCGTTGTACATACAGCATGAATTTGCCGCTTTGACTGCATATGAACGACCTATTGTACCGACAATTATGCTATCAGGGATATTAACATCAGCCGTTTCTAAATATTTACCAGGTCCAGGTTCGTATATTACAGCATTATCATTAACTTATCCCAATGCACTGCATCATTATGAAACTTTGCATATGAGTTTGAAGGTAATAAAAAAGATTGCTGATACGCATGAATTAGTAATCGAAGTGGATGGGAAAAATGATGAAGGTGTGAATATATTAGTAGGTGAAATAAATGTAGTGCCACCAAAGAAAATCGATACTGCAGTAAAATAATCGAATCGTTCAATGTTTGAAATGGGGGTTTCAAAACATTAGTGGAGGCATAAAATGACAAACACAATATTAGTAGTAGAAGATGAATTATCAATTGCAACATTATTACAATACAATTTAAAACAAGCGGGCTATGACGTGTTAATTGCGAATGATGGAGAAGATGGTCTTCAACAAGCAATGAAACATTTGCCGGATTTGATTTTACTCGATTTAATGCTTCCCAAAAGAGATGGAATGGAAGTTTGTAAGGAATTACGACTGCATAAAATTGAAACACCCATCATTATGTTAACAGCAAAAGATGATGAGTTTGATAAAGTGCTAGGGCTTGAACTAGGTGCGGATGATTATATGACCAAGCCATTTAGTCCAAGAGAGGTTTTGGCGCGCGTGAAGGCCGTGTTACGTCGTTCTAAAGTGTCTACTATAATTGCAATGAATACTGGAGCGGATACATTGGAAAATGGTGAGAAAATGTATCGAGTGGGTGACTTGGTTGTCTATCCGGATCGCTTTGAAGCTCTATTTGCTGGAGAGGCTTTGGAATTTACGCCAAAAGAATTCGAACTGCTTGTCTATTTATTGGACAATAAAAATCGCGTGTTAACTCGTGATCAATTACTAAGTGCAGTTTGGCATTATGACTTTGCAGGTGACACACGCATTGTAGATGTTCATATAAGTCATCTCCGTGATCAAATTGAAGAAAATAGTCGCAAGCCTAAATATATAAAAACGATTCGTGGGCTCGGCTATAAATTTGAGGAGCCAAAACAATTATGAAAACTTTACAAATGCGCCTGTTGATTGCTTTTGCTTTATTATATGCAGCAGTATTAGCTGGTCTAGGTTTTGCACTAGGTCAGCTTTTTCCCAATTATATAAAAAATACTTTGCAAGACAATGCAGAAAAGCTTGCCCAAGATTTGCAACAGCAAATACAGCCAGCTGATGGGAAGTTGGACAATAAACAATTAACAGAAATGATTCATCAAAATTTACAGGTAGATTTATTACAGCAGCCTTATATCTATTTTTGGTTATTGCTCATTAGTTCGTTGATGCTGACTTTTTTAATTCTTCTTTTTGCAACAAATGTCATTTTGAAAAAACTATCCGTTTCCGTAGATCATGTAACACATACAGCTCATGAGCTCGCTAAGGGGAATTACCATGCACGTGCTTTCGAGCCTTCGAATACAGCTACCACTGAATTGAGTCGCTCAATTAATGGTCTGGCAGAAAATTTGGAGGAGATTACATTAGCGCGTGAAATTGAAAAAGAACGTTTGAAAACTTTAATTGATAATATGGGTAGTGCACTGATTATGATTGGTCGAGAAGGTGATATATCTGTTGTGAATGATAGTTTTTTAGAGTTATTTGATAAAAATCATGAAGATGTACGAAAACATGTATTCCGAGAGTTGGGGGTAGATGCTAGCTTGGAGGAATTTGTCGACTATGTATTTATGACAGAGACACCCTATCGAAAACAACTCGTCATCACAATTGATCAACAGTTTAAACATATGGAAGTATATGGTGCACCTGTAATCGGCAAGCACGGTAGATGGTTGGGTGTTGTCATTGTTATGCATGATATTACGGAGTTGAAGAAGCTAGAACAAGTGCGTAAAGACTTCGTGGCAAATGTATCACATGAGCTACGCACACCGATTACATCCATTAAAGGATTTGCAGAAACACTAATTGACGGCGCCTATAAAGATGAAGGGGCATTATTATCATTTTTAGATATTATGCATAAAGAAAGTAATCGCCTGCAAATGCTTGTGCAGGATTTACTGGAGCTATCTAAAATTGAAAAAGAGGGCTTCCAAGTAGATAGTGTTCCTACTTCGCTAAACAAATTAGTAGATAGTAGTGTGGAGTTGGCGCAGGTTCAATTAGATGAGAAAAAAATGACGCTTCAATTAAATATGGATGAAGATGTTACAGTGCTTGGGGATGCCAACCGACTGATGCAAGTGTTTGTCAATTTATTAGTCAATGCGGTTACGTATTCAAAACCGGATAAATTAATTCAGATAAATATAGGGACTACAGGAAAATATGGTTTTGTTGAAATTATTGACCAAGGTCTTGGAATTGAAAAAGCAGAGATTCCACGTGTATTTGAACGCTTTTATCGTGTGGATCGAGCGAGAAGTCGCAACTCTGGTGGTACAGGGTTAGGGTTGGCCATTGTGAAACATCTGGTAGAGGCGCATGATGGTAAAATTGTCGTGAAAAGTGAAGTAGGGGTTGGCACGCGAATGAAGATTTTAATTCCGCTAGCCAATTAAAAGTGTGAGAGAAAAAGGTCGAATCCTTATTTCTTTACAAGAACTTTACAAACCGATAATAGTAGCTTCATAATCAACGCTTATAATAAGGGGTAGAAGCCCCCTTCAAGCAATAAAAATTAAGACGAAATGAACTCTATTTTGAAAGTAGAGTTTATTTCGTTTTTTTCTTTTGTGTATAGTGCATGTTAGAATAGAGAAGATGAATATACGAACAGGAGTGTGATTAGATGACGCAGGAAAAATTACTATTATTAGATGGGAACAGTCTAGCCTATCGAGCTTTTTTTGCATTACCACCATTAACGAATAGCCAAGGCATTCATACCAACTCGGTGTATGGTTTCACAACGATGCTGCAAAAAATAGTGGCAGAAGAAAAACCAACGCATATGCTAGTGGCCTTTGATGCAGGGAAAAAGACATTCCGTCATGATACGTTTACAGAATACAAAGGTGGGCGTCAAAAAACTCCGCCAGAGCTATCTGAACAGTTTCCATATTTACGAAAATTAGTCGAAGCTTATAGCATGAAACAATATGAATTAGAAATGTACGAAGCAGATGACATTATTGGTACATTGGCAAAACAAGCAGATGAGAAAAAATTACCGGTTGTTATTGTATCGGGCGATAAGGATTTAACGCAATTAGCTACGGATAACACAACCGTTTATATCACACGTAAAGGCATGACAGATATAGAAGAATATACACCTGCACATATTCTAGAAAAATACGGTCTGGAACCACTGCAAATTATAGATATGAAAGGCTTAATGGGGGATAAATCAGATAATATCCCAGGAGTGCCTGGAGTAGGTGAGAAAACAGCACTTAAATTATTAAAGGATTATCCTTCAGTAGATGAAGTGTATGAAAATATCGATGCTGTAAAAGGGGCAAAATTAAAAGAAAAACTGATTGAAAATGAAGAGCAAGCGAAGATGAGTAAAGTATTGGCGACCATTAATACAGATTCACCAATTGCTATTTCAATTGACGATTTAAAATGGGATGGCCCAAATGTAGATGAATTATTTGCTCTATGGCAAGAGTTAGGCTTTAAGTCTTTAATTGAAAAAAGTGATTATGAGGCAGAAGAGCATGCCACAGTTTCTTTAGAATACAGTGTTGTTGAGGACTTAACTGTAGAACAGTTAATAGACGGTATGGCCATTCAATTGCAATTAGAAAATGAATACTATCATACGGCTTCGAAGCTAGGTCTAGCCCTTGTTACGAAAGAAAACGCCTATTATATGGCATATGAGCATGTTTTAACATCTACAACTGTAAAAGACTTTTTACAAGATGAGACAAAGAAAAAATATGTCTTTGATTTAAAAAAACAACAAGCCGCTTTTGCGAAGGATCACATTCAGCTAAAAGGAGTCGAATTTGATTTACTTCTAGCTGCATATATTGATGATCCATCTTATACATCAGATGATGTAGCAAATGTCGTTAAAAATTATAGCTACTATGACGTTCAATCAGAAGAGGTTGTTTTTGGTAAAGGAGCTAAACGTTCGATTCCACAGTTGGCTGAATTAGCTGAACACAGTTGCCGTCAAGCACTTGCAATATTCTCTGTTAGAGAGGATTTAGTTAAAAAGCTACAGGAAAATGAACAGTATGCTTTGTATGATGAAATAGAATTGCCTCTTGCACGTATTTTAGGAGAGATGGAATCGGAAGGCGTACGTGTTGATAAAGCCACACTAGCTGATATGGGTATTGAGCTAGAGGGAAGATTAACTGAAATTGAAGCAACGATTTATTCGTTAGCAGGTGAAAAATTTAATATTAACTCACCGAAGCAATTAGCGGTTATTCTTTTTGAAACATTGGGGCTACCAGTTATTAAAAAAACAAAAACGGGGTATTCTACAGCAGCTGATGTTTTAGATAAGTTGAAACCTGAACATGAAATTATTGAGCATATTTTACAGTATCGTCAATTAGGTAAGTTACAATCAACCTATATTGAAGGCTTGCAAAAAGAAATTCATGAAGATGATGGAAAAATTCATACGATTTATCAGCAAGCATTAACAGCGACAGGACGATTAAGTTCAACAAATCCAAATCTACAAAATATTCCGATTCGCTTAGAAGAAGGGCGTAAAATTAGAAAAGCATTCATTCCTTCACAGGAAGGCTGGAAACTATTTGCTGCCGATTATTCTCAAATTGAATTACGCGTGCTAGCACATATGTCACAAGATAAAAACTTGATGGATGCCTTTTTATCGGGGCAAGATATTCACACGAGCACAGCTATGAAAGTTTTCCATGTGGAAGCAGACGAAGTTGACTCAAATATGCGTCGTGCAGCAAAAGCTGTTAACTTTGGTATTGTTTACGGAATTAGTGATTACGGCTTATCGCAAAACTTAGATATTTCACGTAAAGAAGCCGCTGAATTTATTGAACGTTACTTTGCTAGCTTCCCAGGCGTAAAAACCTATATGGATGATATGGTGGAAATTGCGAAAAAACAAGGCTACGTAACGACACTTTTAAATCGACGTCGTTATTTACCTGATTTAAAATCTAGCAACTTTAATCTACGTAGCTTTGCAGAGCGTACAGCGATGAATACACCAATACAAGGCAGTGCCGCTGATATTATTAAAAAAGCGATGATAGACATGGCAGCAGCTCTAAAAGAGCATAATTTACAAGCGAAGATGCTATTGCAGGTACATGATGAATTAATCTTTGAAGCACCTGTAGAAGAAATTGCACAACTAGAAAAAATTGTACCGCAAGTGATGGCACAAACACTTGCTTTAGATGTACCTCTTTATGCGGATTATTCAGCAGGAGATACGTGGTACGATGCGAAATAGGAAGTGAAGATTTATGCCAGAATTACCAGAGGTTGAAGGTGTTGTAAATGCACTGAAGCCACAAGTGACTGGGAAAACAATTAAGCAAGTTAAAATATCTGAAACTGTATATCATAGTCATTCATTAGGGAAGCAGACCATTATAAAAGGGTCACTTCCAGACTTATTAGCCGATGCTTTAATGGATATGCGGATTGAAGCGGTAGAACGTCGCTCAAAATATATTTATTTTCATGTGATGAAAGCTAGTAACAGTTATATATTAGTGAACCATTTAGGTATGAGTGGTGCTTGGTTTTATGTCACACATCGAGATGAAATAACAGAGGCGAAATTCCACCGTCATATTCATGTCGAATTATTATTAGATGATGGGCATTGGTTGATTTATTCTGATATACGCCGATTTGGTGAACTTAGACTAATTCAACAACTTTCAGATTATCCACCCTTACTCGCTCTTGCACCAGAACCCTTTGATCAGGACGCAAAAGCATATTTCTTAAAAGCTTGTGAATTACGTAAGTTTAAAGATAAGGAAATAAAAGCGGTAATCATGGATTCACATGCACTTTGTGGTTGTGGAAATATCTATGCAACAGAGGCGTTGTTCCGAATGAAAATTAATCCGGGACGAAAAACATCCCAATTAAGTGGGGTAGAAAAAGAACAGCTGTTTGAAACCATAGTGGCTGTTTTAACTGAAAGTATAGCGTTTGGGGGCTCTTCAATCTCAGATTATCGAAATATTAATGGTGAAGCAGGAAGCATGCAGAACCGATTGCAGATGTATGGGATGAATATATGCCCAATGTGTTATACTAATACAACTCAAAAAATAATAGCTGGACGTAACTCATATTACTGTCCAAATTGTCAAAAATAGAGGGTGGAAAAATTGATTATTGGATTAACTGGAAGCATTGCAAGTGGAAAAAGTACGGTTGCAAAAATGCTCGAACAATACGAATTTCCAATCGTAGATGCAGACTTAGTAGCACGTGTTGTAGTAGAACCAGGTAAGCCAGCATTACAGCAAATAAAGAACAAATTTGGTGAGGATATTGTGTTGGAAGATGGCAATTTGAATCGTCCAAAACTAGGCAATATTATCTTTAATGATCCGAAAAAACGCTTGGATTTGAATGCGATTATGCACCCAGCTATTCGAAAAGAAATGCTTGAACAACGTGATAAATGTCTTAGAGACGGTCATCCGGTCGTGATTATGGATATCCCGTTATTGTTTGAAAGCAAGCTACAGCATTTTGTAGAAAAAATCTTAGTTGTTTCTGTTACTGAAGAAAATCAGCTGCGTAGATTAATGGAACGCAATGAGTTATCTGAGGCAGATGCACGTGCAAGAATCAGTTCGCAACTGCCTATTTCGGTGAAAGAAGAAGGTGCAGATGCGGTTATTTATAACAATGAATCTTTAGAAGAAACACAACAACAATTGGAAGCAATTTTAAGAAATTGGAAAGTGTTAAAATAAAGCGTTTTAAATCATAAAAATAGTAATTTTGACAATTCAGAATATAAAAACTTTTGTTTTTGATGCTAAATATGTTTACCTTAAGCTTTAATGTGTTATACTAATTCACAAATAAGTTAATTAAAAGAATTTCTTTTAAACAGGAGGATATTTTCATGACAGTTTCTATTGCTATTAACGGATTTGGCCGTATCGGACGTATGGTATTCCGCCAGGCTATTCTTGAGGATGATTTAAGCATTGTTGCAATTAACGCGAGTTACCCAGCAGAAACTTTGGCTCACTTAGTTAAATATGATACAAATCACGGCACTTTTGAAGGTACAGTTGAAGCAACTGAAGATGCCTTGATTGTTAATGGGAAGCGTGTTCAATTGGTGTCAGAACGCGATCCGCTGAACTTACCTTGGAAAGAAATGGACGTAGACATCGTAATAGAAGCAACAGGGAAATTTAATGCACGCGATAAAGCAGCTTTACATTTACAAGCAGGTGCAAAAAAAGTGATTTTAACTGCTCCTGGTAAAAATGAAGATATAACAGTAGTTATGGGTGTTAATGATGAAAAGTTAGACCTATCTATTCATGATGTTATTTCAAATGCTTCATGCACAACAAATTGCCTTGCTCCTGTAGCAAAAGTTTTAAATGATAGATTTGGCATTGATAATGGCTTGATGACAACCGTCCACGCGTTTACAAATGACCAAAAAAATATTGATAATCCTCACAAAGATTTACGTCGTGCGCGTGCATGTGGGTCATCTATTATTCCGACATCTACAGGTGCTGCAAAAGCTTTAGCACTTGTATTACCTGAATTAAAAGGGAAATTACATGGCATGTCTCTACGCGTACCAACACCGAATGTGTCACTAGTAGATTTAGTTGTAGATTTAAATCAAGATGTCACAGTAGAAGAAGTAAATGCAGCATTTATTGAGGCTTCTCGTGGGGAACTAAAAGGTATTTTAGATTTCACAGATGAACCATTAGTATCTGTAGACTTCAATACAAATCCTGCATCAGCTACAATTGATGGGTTAACAACAATGGTTATGGGAACTCGTAAAGTGAAAGTTTTAGCTTGGTATGATAATGAATGGGGTTACTCAAGTCGCGTCGTTAATTTAACGCAAAAAGTAGCACGTGAATTATCTAAAGTGGAAGCGTAATTGTAAAAAGCATTCATTTTTTGAAATTGATAGTCTGAAATAGGTGGTGTGATTTGGTGTATCCAAGTCACACCACTTTTTATTTCTTTCATAAATTTTTAATAAACGAGTAGCATATAAAAACTATTTTTTTGATATGTAAAAAGGACAAAGTATCTTGATTGGTAACAGCATAAATCTAAACGAATCTGAGTGTTGAGTAAATAACCTACGAGAAGTTGTGAGGGAAATTGCAAATAAATGATTAAAAACGCGATTTCATACGAGATTTCCTAGAAATAATATACGTTAAACACATATTTCTTTGATTTTTTTGATATAATAGATAAACTAAATAGTATTTATTCAGGAGAGAAAAAATATGAGATGTCCGTCTTGTCAATATAATGGAACAAAAGTAATTGATAGTAGACCAGTTGACGATAGTAAAGCAATACGTCGCCGTCGTGAATGCGAATCTTGTGGGTATCGCTATACAACATTTGAAAAAGTTGAAGAGATGCCACTAATCGTCGTGAAAAAAGATGGTTCACGTGAAGAATTTAGTCGCGAAAAAGTATTACGTGGGCTTATTCGAGCATGTGAAAAGAGACCTGTTGCCCTTAGTGAGCTAGAGGATGTTACGTTTGCCATCGAGCAGGAATTAAGAAGAGCAGGAAATGCGGAAGTTAAATCAGAAGATGTTGGGGAAAAAGTTATGGATCATCTTGCAAAAATTGATGAAGTATCTTATGTCCGTTTTGCTTCGGTTTATCGCCAATTTAAAGATATTAATGTATTTATTGAAGAATTAAGAGAATTAATTGAACGTCAAGACGATGATATCGAGGAGACAAAAGACTAAGAAATGAAGGAGGGGTTATGAATTGCAGCTTTATAACGAATTACAGCCGGTAGACCGTTTTACAATTCACATCCCTTTCCCACTTTCGAGCTATGAAAGAAAGCTAATCACACTGCTGTATCAGCCACTAATCGGACCAGAGCCAATTAGCCTGTATTTTTTGTTGTGGGCTGAGGGAGAGGGCGATGAAGGGCATGATTTTGCACATTATCATTTAATGAATGGCTTAGACATGTCTATTTCTTCGATATTTAATGCTCGAATTGCTTTGGAAGCAATTGGATTATTACGTACATATAAAAAGCAGGAGGAGCATTTACGTTATTTTGCGTATGATGTCATGCCTCCTTTAGAAGCAAAACGCTTCTTTGAAGATCCACTATTATCCATGTTTCTTTTTAGTAAAATTGGAGAATCAGCTTATCGCAACTTATTACGCCGCTTTTCACCTAAAAATTTAATAAAGGATGGAATGGTTGAGGTATCACGTCAATTTACAGATGTTTATCAACCAATCCAACAACATATGCCGGAAAATAAAATGGAGGCAGTTTCAGTTGAAAAACCGACTGAGATTCCTTTTTTCTATCGTGAATTTGATTTTCCACTCTTGATGTCTGGCTTATCTGAATCACTTATTCCACATCGTTTAATTACTGCTGAAATCAAAGAAACTATTTCAAAAATAGCGTTTATGTATGGTTTATCTGCACTTGAAATGAAGAATGTTTTGATTATTGCTATCGGTGACTCAGATGAATTAACGCAGTCAGCTATTAAAAAGGCAGCAAGTGAATATTATAAATTAACGATTTCAAAATCACCGCCTGCGATTACTAAAATGTTACCTCCAGAGCAGGCACATGAACAGGCGCAAGAATGGAATAGTAAACAAGATGAATTAATTGAGTACTTTGAGCAAACAAGTCCGGTTGAAGTTTTAACCGCTATTAATGACGGAAAGCAACCGTTCCAAAAAGATATTGAGCTTTTTGAAAGTCTTGTGATGATTTATGAAATTAGTATCCCAGTAGTAAATGTACTGATTCATTATGTTTCTATGACTAGTCCAGGACGTATCAATAAAAATTATGTAGATGCGATTGCTTCAGAATGGCGACAAAAGGGAATAAAAACAGCAGCACAGGCCATGAATGTAGCAAGGGAATTTATGGATAAGAAAAATCCAACAGTGAAAAAACATCCTGTACAAAATATGCATGAAGAATATATTCTATTGAAAATGGCTGCAAATCATTTTTATCAATTTGATTTGGGGAAAGAAGCAAAAGTTCAAATTGATGATTTAGAAAACAAATTTACGGCACTGATGAAAAAGGCGGAGCCACTTGCACTTTTACAAATGTTGGCTGATGGGCAAGAACCTTTTTCAAACGACCTCAAAACAGTGACGCAATTTGCATCCATGTATGATATGGAACGCGCTATGTTAAATACATTGATTCACTATGCCTACTTTGCGAGTGAAGGAAATTTAAATATTCCATTCCTTGAAGCAATTGCAGGTGGCTGGAGAAAACAATCGATTCAAACAGTTGATGCTGCGATTGTTTATGGTCAAAGTTACCGTAAATCACGCACACAAAAATATAGTCGAACAGATTATAAAAAAGAAACGAAAAAAGAATTACCTGCATGGATTAATTCTTCTGAAAAGCCTAAAAATATGCAGTCTCTTGAAGAACTAGAGCGTCAATATAAAAAAGCTAAAAATGATTAAAGGAGTGTTCTCAGATGAAGCCCATACAAAATGAAATCCAAAAGAAAATGGACTCTAAATTTCAGGAACGATTTAATCAAATTCAAGCTGAGTTATTAGAGGATGCTGAGATTCAAAGTTTTTTCAAAAAGCAGAAGGACGATACATTAACACGTGATGTTGTCGAACGAGGCTTAGGAAAACTTTATGAATTTAAAAATCAGCAACATGATTGTTCAAAATGTACGTCGGTTAGTAAATGTGTAAATACAATTGAAGGTTTTGTGCCATCATTATTTATGAATCGTGGACTGATTGATATCGAGTATACCCCTTGTCAGCAAAAACGAATTGAAGATGAACGTCGTAAAACTGAAAGCATGATTTCAAGCATGCATATGCCAAAAGATGTTTTAAAAGCGACCCTAGATGACGTCAAAGTATATTCTGATAATCGCGCAGTATTGTTTGATATGGCGAAGAAATTTATTGATGAAACACGAATAAATGGGCAAGCTCCTAGCAAAGGTTTTTACTTATATGGAGATTTTGGTGTAGGAAAATCCTTTCTTATTGGTGCAATCGCCAATGAATTAGCAGCGATGCAAATCCCAACTGTACTGGTTTATGTACCTGAATTTTTACGTGAGTTAAAAAATGCAATAGGTACACCTAAGTTAGAAGAAAAATTTGATTTTGTTAAAAAAGCACCTGTTTTGATGTTAGATGATTTAGGAGCAGAAAATTTATCACAATGGACACGTGATGAGATTTTAGGATCCATCCTACATTATCGAATGGCGGAGCAACTTCCTACTTTTATCACATCTAATTTGGATTATGATGGGTTAGAAATGTCTTTAGCAGAAACAACGAATGTTAAAGGCGCACCTTCACCTGGAGATAAAATTAAAGCGAAGCGTATTATGGAGCGTATTAAGACGTTAACGGAAAGTGTTTTAGTAGAGGGCTTTAATTTACGAGATTATACGTAAATCGTAGATTATTTATTTCTTAATTTGGCAATAACGGTTGCATGTGAGAAATGATAGATATATAATAACAATCATAATATTGAAATGCACAGATAAGGACAACAGTGATTAGTACGACTTTCAGAGAGGAATACATTAGGTGTAAGTATTCTAAGTACCGACTAACCATTTACCACCTTGGAGCAGCGACAGTGAAATGAAAGTAATTGTCGACGGTAGCGGCCCGTTAGCCGATCGAGAGCTTCGTCTTTATGGCTTATTTAGCTATATAGAAGGAAGAAGGGTGGAACCACGAGCGCAAGCATCGTCCCTTTTAGGGATGGTGCTTTTTTGTGTTTAAAAAAGAACTTTCTTAGTGGTCCAAAGCTTTCGAAATACAAAAAAGGAGAGAAAAAGCATGTCAGAAATGATTAAATTAACATTCCCTGATGGTTCAGTTAAGGAATATGAAAAAGGAATTACTACTGATGCAGTAGCAGCTGCAATCAGCCCAGGATTACGTAAAAAAGCACTTGTAGGTAAATTCAACGGAGAATTAGTAGATACTAAAACACCATTAAATGAAGATGGTACAATTGCGATTATTACACCTTCTGATGATGAAGCACTTGAAGTAATGCGTCACTCAACAGCTCACTTATTAGCACAAGCTGTGAAACATTTATTCCCAGGTGTTAAATTAGGTATTGGACCAGTAATTGAAGGTGGTTTCTACTACGATATCGATTCACCAACACCAATCACTTCTGAAGATTTCCCTAAAATCGAAAAAGAAATGAAACGCTTAATCGCTGAAAACGTAGAAATCGTTCGTCATGATGTTTCTCGTGCAGAAGCACAAAAACGTTTTGCTGATGATGAATACAAAATTGAATTACTTGAAGCAATCCCAGAAGATGAACAAGTATCAATCTATGAACAAGGTGATTTCTTTGACCTTTGCCGTGGTGTACACGTGCCTTCTACAAACAAAATCAAAGAGTTCAAATTATTATCAATCGCTGGTGCATATTGGAGAGGTAACTCAGATAATAAAATGCTACAACGTATTTACGGTACAGCCTTCTTTACTAAAGATGACTTAAAAGAACATTTACGTTTATTAGAAGAAGCAAAAGAACGTGATCACCGTAAAATTGGTAAAGAATTAGAAATCTTTACTACTAGCCAATTAGTAGGCCAAGGTTTACCACTATGGTTACCAAATGGTGCAACTATTCGTCGCACAATCGAACGTTATATCGTTGATAAAGAACTAGCTTTAGGATACAAACATGTATATACTCCAGTACTAGGTTCTAAATCACTATATGAAACTTCTGGTCACTGGGATCATTACCAAGAAGACATGTTCCCACCAATGGAAGTGGATCATGAAACATTTGTATTACGTCCGATGAACTGCCCTCACCATATGATGGTTTATAAATCAGCAATGCGTTCATACCGTGATCTACCATTACGTATCGCTGAATTAGGAACAATGCACCGTTATGAAATGTCAGGTGCTGTTTCAGGTTTACAACGTGTACGTGGTATGACTTTAAATGATGCACACTTATTCGTTCGTCCAGACCAAATTAAAGCAGAATTCAAACAAGTTGTTGAGTTAATTCAAGCAGTATACAAAGACTTCAACTTAACAGATTATGAATTCCGTCTATCTTATCGTGATCCAGAAGATACAGAAAAATACTTTGATGATGATGAAATGTGGGAAAAAGCACAATCTATGCTGAAAGAAGTTATGGATGAGCTTGGTGTTGATTACTATGAAGCAGAAGGCGAAGCAGCATTCTATGGTCCAAAAGTAGATGTTCAAGTAAAAACTGCTATTGGTAAACAAGAAACACTATCTACAGTTCAATTAGACTTCTTACTACCAGAACGTTTTGATCTTGGTTATGTAGGTGAAGATGGTAAACAACACCGTCCAGTCGTTATTCACCGCGGAGTTGTATCAACTATGGAACGTTTCGTAGCCTTCTTAATCGAAGAATATAAAGGCGCATTCCCAACTTGGTTAGCTCCTGTTCAAGTTCAAATTATTCCAGTATCAAATGAAGCTCACTTCGACTATGCGAAACAAGTAGAAGCGAAACTTACTGCTGCTGGTGTGCGTGTAGAAATGGATTATCGTGAAGAAAAATTAGGATATAAAATCCGTGAAGCACAAATGCAAAAAATTCCTTACATGCTTGTACTAGGAGATAAAGAAGTAGAATCTGCAGGTGTAAACGTACGTCGTTATGGCTCAAAAGATTCAGAAACAGTATCTTTAGAAGAGTTTGTAGCTTCTATTTCTGCTGAAATTGCTGTTAAATAATTAATCATTATATCGCACCGTAATCTATCTTTAAAGGTAGATTGCGGTGTTTTTATTTGTTTTAAAACGACATACCATAAAAACTTGTCATCATGTTATTCACGTTATTAATATGATGACAAGGAACTATTTCTTTAATATAAAAAAAAGTATAATGACGGAAGTGAGGCCTAAAAAGGAGAGGATTCTAAAAAAATACATGAATTTATTAATTAGGGGTAAATAGAAATAAGAGAAATTGAACTAAGTAAAAAGAGGTGGAAAATTTGCGAAGTGTTTTACAAAATCAGCAGTTACGTCAATTAGAAATTGTGGAATATTTAATGGTAAAGTCGAAAGTAACGATTAAACAAATGAGTGAAGACCTGTTTATTAGTGAAAAAACAATTCGTAAAGATGTGAAAGCCATGAATAACTTCCTATATCCTATTGAAGTTGTAACGACTACTCGCGGGATGTTTTTAACTTTGCCTAATAATTACTCAACGGAATTCATATACAGCTGTTTTCTTGAGCAAAGTATTGAGTTTTCAATTGCTGAGGATGCATTTTTTAGTGAAGACTGGACAATTGAAGAGTTAGCAAAGAAATATCAGGTGAGTATATCTACGATAAGACGCTCAATAAATCGCCTCAATGAACAGTTTAATAAGTTGGGTTTTGAATTGCTAAGTAGCCCCATTATTTATCAAGGTGAGGAACTGGCGATTACTACATTTATCTATGCGCTAATCAAAGAAAAATATAAGATGGGTGGCTCTCCTTATAAGGAGGAGGAAATCAAATTAATTAAGGAGTTCATTATAAAATTTTATCATGACAACAATCTAGTATTAACAAATACCGATTTATTTCGATTGTATAATTCTGTATTAACAACAGTCACGCGTTATAAATATGGTCATACAATAGATCAAGAAATTGATTTCTATATTAATAAAAAAATTAATACTTCTATTATTAATGATGAATATTTCAAACGAGAGATGAAAATACACTTTAATATAGATTTAACTGAAAAGTCGCTGTTTCAAACTTTATGGATTATTTTGAATAAACATCATTCATTAACATATGAAAATTTAGTTCATTCTAAGGATAGTAAAATTTTTAGACATAATATTCATAAATTTACGGAATTGTTAGAAGAGATGGAACGTGAATTTAAAATACCATTTGCAAGTAAAGAACAGGTAATTGTGAAAGTATTTAATATGTCTAATCTTTCGGAAATGGAAGAGTTTATTCTATTTGATCCATTAATTCAATTTGAGCGGGAATTAGAATTAGACTATCCGCGTTATGTCATCGTCTTTGATCAAATTATGGAAAGGTTATTTCCTCCGAAGCGATTTACAAAATTGCAGCTTCGATTTATGAAATTTCAAATTTTCACAAATTGGATTGAACTAACAGAACAATTAAGACAAAAGCATAAAAAGCCACAAATTGCTATTTTATTAACAAGAGATTTCACACATTCATTATTTATAAAGCATAAGTTCGAGTACTTATATAAGGAAAGAATAGAATTGCATGTTTTAGAAAAAGAAGATCTTCAGGATATTTTGAAAAAAGAGTTGGATTATCATATTTTAGTTACTGACCTACAAGGTATAGAACCACATTCGGATTTACGTGTATTGAGCATCCCTTTATTTCCAACGCGAAAGGATTTCCATGATTTTGAAAATATTCTTTACGAGGTTAAAATCGCAATGAAGATAAAAGCGGAAGAAACAGGGTGAATTTAATTCTACTATTAAAGTGTATATGATTAGGACTTACTTCTATATAGAAGTAAGTCTTTTTTATTTCAAATTTTCCCTACAAACATACCTTAATTGAAAAAAATTACCATTTATTAAGGTGTAGAGTTTAACTAGCATATTGCGAACAGGTATTTTGGATATGGAGTGAAACAGAAATTCCCTTTGCGACCGTAAGAGATGAAAACCTATGGAGGAAGAATCAGAGTAAAGTAAAGGTATGGCAAAGAGGAAGCAGTTTTCTTCAATAGAACAAAACAAAATTTCCCGACTAAAAAGGAAATGTTGAAAGAACAGGCTTCTCAAATTCCTATAAAGTAGTAAACGTAGAGACAGAAGAATTTGAAAGTTCATTGCAATACGCAAATTTAAATAATTTATAGAAAGGAGGACCTGCTGTGAAAATGTTAGGAAAATTACTAGCGGCAGTAATCTTATTAATGGGCTTAACGTCAGGTGCCGCTTTATCAGCTCATGCAGCTGATGGTGGCTCGTATGATAGTAACGGGAAAATTGGATTCTATGGCGAATGGACTCCGAAAGATCCTGGTGGCGATGGTGGAGGTTCGAAACCACCAGGTTCCAAAAATCCGGGTGACAAAGATCCAAAACCTGATGGAAAAACACCTGATGGGAAAACACCTGATGGGAAAACACCTAATGAGAAAACACCAACACCAAAACCTCAAATTCAAGTTCCAAATGGAGACGGAGGTAATAAGCTTCCAAGAACAGGTTTAGGTAACAAAGAAGTAGCTTATACGGACACACCTAAAAATTCAAAGCTTGATGGTACACTTCCACAAACAGGTATGTCACCTTACGTTACTTATGCAGGTATAGGGTTACTATTATTAGCGCATCTGTTCTTACTAAAACGCAGAAAGAGAGATTCAAACAATACCTGAGCTAAGGGAAGTACAGAAAACAACATAATAACTTTTTAATTTATGATTAAACACAGGAAAGAAAAACTAACTAAGATAATTCAGAAGGAGAGTATTAATAATGAAAAACATGAAATTAGGTTTATCAGCAGCAATGATTTTAGCATTAGCATCGGGAGCGGTAATTTCTACAGATGCACAAGCAGCAGATGGCGGTACGTATGAAAGTAAAGGTAAAGTAGGGTTTGAAGCCAATAAGAGTACAAATCCAGTTAATCCAATCGATCCAACAGATCCAACAAAACCACCAGTAAAACCAATTGATCCAACAAATCCAGATGGTCCAAATCCAGGTACAGCAGGTCCTTTATCAATTGACTATGCTTCAAGTATTGATTTCGGATTGAATGAAATCAGTAATGAAGACAAAACATACTATGCTAATCCACAAACGTATGATGAAGGTACGGATGATACAGCAAACTACGTACAAGTAACAGACCGTCGTGGTACAAACGCTGGTTGGTCATTATCAGTAAAACAAAATGGACAATTTAAAAATGAAACAACACAAAATAAAGAGTTAGTAGGTTCTACAATTTCATTAGTTGATGGTACGATTGCCTCGCCAACAACGAATGCAGTATTACCGACAACAACTGCAGCAAAACTAGATCCAACTGGAACAGCTTCATCTCCAATCGTTTCAGCTGCCAAAACGCAGGGTTCTGGTACATTTGCAAGTTCTTTCGGTGAACTTGAAACAGTGAAGATTACTTCTGGTGATGAAGAAAAAGATGTAATTAAAAATACGGGTATTTCATTGGAAGTCCCTGGTAACACACCAAAAGATGCAGTTGATTATACAACTTCATTAACTTGGATCTTAACGGATGCACCAGGTCAAGGTAAATAAATATAGTCTAGTTTTAAAAACTAGTTGAAAATAATCAGATGGCTTTAATTATTATTGAAGTCTAATCTAACAAATCAGAAACGTTTATGT
>JAGHSJ010000359.1 GCA_018065935.1 Candidatus Kurthia equi | reverse complement strand
GACGAAGATATTATGTCGAAATTTGACGAAATAAAATATATAAAACAACAATTATAGGAGGTAGATTATTAATGAAATCTACAGGTATTGTACGTAAAGTCGACGAATTAGGTCGTGTAGTTATTCCAATAGAACTTCGCCGTACTTTAGGCATCGCAGAAAAAGACGCTTTAGAAATTTATGTGGATGATGACAAAATCATCTTGAAAAAATACTTACCAAACATGACTTGTGTCGTAACTGGTGAAGTATCTGACGAAAACTTCCGTCTTGCTGGTGGTAACTTAATCCTTAGCCCAGAAGGCGCACAAATTTTAGTTAAAGAAATCCAATCTAAAATTACTAAATAAGTTTAACTCTTTTAGTAAATTGCTATAAACCTTTAACCTAACCTTGTTTTAATATGTGATGATATATAGAGAAGCCTCATTGAAATTTCGCCGTTTCAATGGGGCTTCTTCGCGTCTACAATCGAAATCACCTATCAAAAAAAGAAGAGGTGCTCGTTCGCATCCTCTTCTCATTACCCACTAATCTTCTACATGATATTGTTGATAGACATCTCTTTTAGAAAGATTACGTGTTTTAGAAACTTCTTTAATTGCATCTTTTGAAGACATCTCTTTTTCTTCAATCAACCGATTAATATGCTCGACTACAGTTAACTGCTCCCACCAAGCTGTTTCTTCAGTAATTTCTTCATGTGTACCTTCTATTACAATAACAAATTCACCACGTATTTCATTTGTGGTCGCCCATTCCAGTGCCTCATCAATTGTTCCACGTAAAAATTCTTCAAATTTCTTCGTTAATTCACGTGCCAATACAATACGACGTTCGCCTAAAATTGTTTGCATATCTTTTAATGTATCTTTTAAACGATGGGGCGCTTCATATAATAAAATTGTTTCTTGACGTTTTTTTAATTGTTCCAATGCTTCGCGTCGTTCTTTTTTATAACGGCTTAAAAAACCATGGAAGTAAAATGGTTGTGATGGTAGACCTGACGCGATTAAAGCCGTAAGTGCTGCATTTGCACCTGGAAGCGGTACAACAGCAAAGTCTTCTTCGATTGCCTTGACTGCAATATCATAACCAGGATCTGAAATCCCTGGCATGCCTGCATCACTTACTAAAGCGATTGTTTTGCCTTCACGTAAAAACTGTAATAACTTCTCTCCGCCATACTCTTTATTGTGGTCATGATAGCTCGTTAGCGGTGTATCAATCTCAAAATAATTGCATAAGCGTTTTGTATTACGTGTATCTTCTGCAGCAATTACATCTGCTTCTTTCATAATGCGAATGGCACGCATCGTCATATCTTCTAAATTGCCGATTGGTGTCGGTACTAAATATAAGCATGCACCATTTTCGTGCTGGCTACTCATTTGAGATTGAATCATATTCAAAACCTCTTTCTTCTATATAACTAAGTTTCTGTTGTCTCGTTTTTTTCTTAAAAAAATATTCAGCTGACATGGCTTGAGATTTTGTTTCAAACTGTTCAAAGTAAATGCACTGAATAGGAAGTCTGCTTCGTGTATATTTTGCACCTTTTCCACTATTATGTGTAAGCATACGTTTTTCAATATTATTCGTATAGCCTGTATATAATGTATCATCGCTACATCTTAACACATACATATAATGCTTATTCGTTATTTCCATAAAGCATTTCCCTTACTTCGCTTGTATACTCACCATCTTCACCATATACATAAAGCGGTGGTAGAATTTTTAAATCTGGTTTCCCATCTTTAATTCCTTCTATTAATAAAGTATTCGCTTCTTTCCCTTTTTTCGGGTAAACAAATTGAATACGCTTTGGTTCAATTCGATTGGCACGCATCGCTGTCACAATATCCAATAATCTACCTGGACGATGAACAAAGGCTGCTTTCCCACCTTGTTTTAATAACTTACCCGTTGTGTAAATCATTTCATCCAATTTTAAATAAATTTCATGGCGTGCAATAGCCATATGCTCTTTTAAATTTTTATCACTCGCTTCATGCGCTAAGAAATAAGGTGGATTGCATGTTACTACATCATGTTTTTCAATTCCTAAAACAGGTGCAATTGTTTTTACATCACCTAGTACAATCTTAATTTGTTGCTCTAAATCATTATATTTTACGCTACGCGTTGCCATGTCTGCTAATCTTTCTTGCAGTTCAACAGCTGTTATTGTAGCTTTTGTTCGCGCACTTAAAAATAGTGGAATGGCACCATTACCTGCACATAAGTCAATAATACTCCCTTTATGATGTGGGACATTAACAAATTTCGATAATAGCACAGCGTCTAGCGAAAAAGAAAAGACTGAAGGGCTTTGAATAATTCTCAACTCTTCAGCTAATAAATAATCTAATCGCTCATCATCTTTCAGCCACTGTTCCATATTAATATACCTCCAACATAGTAAAAGACTGAGCCACGTAAAGTGGTATCAGTCTTAGCCTTTTTGTTTTTCACCTTTTTTATCAAAAAACGTTAAGCAGAATAAACACTCTTCGCCTTTTCTCGAACTACCAAAATTTAATGAACAAACATGGTATCCTTCTTGATATAAACGAGCTAAGTTATCATAGCCCTCTCCAACATCGAATAGTTCTTTTTTTGCATTACCAGGCTTCTGTTCAATTGCTACAGATTCACCATTTGCTAAAACTTTTTCTAATCGTGTACGTAGGTGATGATTGTCCATTTGGAGCGCTTGATGCTCCTCCATCATCGATGCAACAGAATTTTTTAGTACCTCAAATTGTTTTTGCATCAACTCAAGCTGCTGTTCGAACTCCATAACAGTATCTAAAAAATTACGGTCCTTCACTCAAGCCACCTCATTATTCATCTTATTGGATTTAACTGCCCGCACTTTGCAGAATTTCATCCAAAGTATAGTCTAAAACACGCTTATGCTCGAACAATTCGATTTGTAAAATACGTTCTAAAATATTCAAACCAACAACCTTCCCTTTTCCATCGGGAGTGTTTACCGTATATCCGATATCCGGCATTTTCTCGCGTACTTCTTCATACTCATCATTTTCATACTTCAAGCAACACATTAAACGGCCACATAAACCTGAGATTTTTGTAGGATTTAATGATAGATTTTGATCTTTCGCCATCTTAATAGATACTGGTTCAAAATCTCCTAGGAAAGTTGAACAACAAAGCATTCTACCACATGGACCAATACCACCTAACATTTTCGCCTCGTCTCGAACACCAATTTGTCGAAGTTCAATACGTGTACGGAAAACGGCTGCTAAGTCTTTTACAAGCTCGCGGAAGTCTACACGCCCTTCAGCTGTAAAATAGAAAATAATTTTATTTCGATCAAATGTATATTCAACATCAACTAGCTTCATCTCTAATTTATGTTCGATAATCTTCTCAGTTGCTAAATCAAAAGCTCGTTTTGAGTCCTTTGAATTTTCATCCACTTGGAAACGATCCTTGTCATCCGCTGGTCTTACAACTTGTTTCAATGGTAGAACAACATCTGCTTCTTCTACCTCGCGAACAGGTACAACGATTTTCCCATATTCGACGCCTCGTGCTGTTTCAACGATTACGTATTCACCTTTTTCAATAGTGAATTCACCCGGGTCAAAGTAATATATTTTACCCGCTTTCTTAAAGCGGACGCCAACAACTTTATACAAAGGATTTCCCCTCCTGAAGATTCAGCATTAGCTGCTCCATAAGCAATGTTCGATTCATATTACTCTGTAGCTGTTGTCGGGCCTTTAAAACTGCCTGTAACTGCGCTGATAAGCCATCATATGTCGAACGTAAAGCCATACTACTCCAACTCTGTTTCATATCGGGATATGTAAGCTCTGCCTCTGGGTTTGCCTTTATTGCTACTATATCACGAATTGCAAATAATAGTAGGTCTAATGCTAATTCCATCTGCTCTTTTTCTTTAAAAGCTGGTAACCAATCTTCATGTACAATTAATAATGACTCATGCACATTTTGAGAAACTACCTCTATCAATTTTAACACTGTTTTTCTAGCATGTGCAAATACCTCATCTTCAGATAAGCGAATTGCTTCTTCTAGATTTGAGGTAATCACGCTCAATGTCGCTGCAATAGAGAAAGATATACTTTGTTCTTGCAATTCTTTAATAATTATTTTGCGTGATACAGGTTGAAATTTCACATGTTGACAACGCGATCGAATCGTCGGCATAATCGCATTAATATTTTTCGTTAAAAAGATAGCTGTCACTTGCCCATCTGGCTCTTCTAACGTTTTTAATAACTTGTTTGCCGATTTTACATTTAGCCGTTCTGCCTCATGTACAACATATATTTTTCGTCCTTCTTCCACACCTTTTTTACTTAATTCAGCCATCAAAACTTCAATCGCATCTATTTTTATAAATTGACCTTCTGGAAATACTTCATGAAAATTTAGGTGATTGCCTGATTTTAATCGAATACAGCTTCTACATGTTCCACAAGGAATATTTTCCTTTGGTTGCTCACATAATAATAATTGTGCGAAATACGCCATCATCTCTGTAACGCCTGAACCTTTTGCACCTTCGAATATGTATGCATGCCCCACTTTATTATGTTCAAAAATAGCTTGTAGCTGTTTAATTACATTTGGCTGAATCTCTTTTAATAACTCTAAATCAACTTGCATTTTCTCACCTCTTTTTTGAAAAAACCCCGTGCCTCGGGCTTGCCGAAAAACACGGGAATTACGTATATAAATTTATTAATAAACCCTTTATTTCGCCAATCTTTGCTAATAAATCAACAGTACTTTTTTCTTCATTAAGCATATCCTCTGTCAATTCAATTAGTTTTTCATCAATTGTATTTACGATTTTTAAGCGTCGACCTTCACCAAAATGATTCCACGTATGCGATTGTTTTAATTCCATGCCTGACGATACTGTTTCTTTTAAAAACCGCTTAATTAACATTTTAAACTTTGCTAAATCTCGGAAGTTTTTTGACTTCGCAATACGCTCACCAGCAGTAGAGATATCGCCTAATAATTTTGTAATTTGATCACTTTGCATTTTTTGCCCTTGCATAACGACCATACTGCCAAATTTATTATTTGTCTGTGGCATAGCTAGTGGTTTTCTCGCTTGGCTATTACCGACACGAAGATCTTGATTAATCTTCAACTAATACGCCTCCGCTCTAAAAGTGATGGAATTGTTCAATTGGTAGTACAAATACTGTAGCTCCACCTACTTCAACTTCTACAGGATAAGGAATATATGAATCAGCATTACCGCCCATTGGTGAAATCGGTGCTACCATTTGATCTCTTGAACGGCAATTTTCTCGAATAACATCTAACGCTTTTGGAACTAAGGAATCTTCTGTACCTATTAAGAATGTTGTATTACCAGAACGAAGAAAACCGCCTGTACTTGCTAATTTCGTTGCCCGAAAATCATTTTTTGTTAATGCGTTGGAAAGTCGATTACTATCTTGGTCTTGAACTACTGCTACCACTAATTTCATTCGTCTCCACCCCACTAGATATAGATTCTTTCCTTAAATTATACCACAACTCGAATATTGCTTACCTTACTTACATCGATGTTTGTAAAATAGACCACACATTTTTCACTACTTCATCTACACTTTTAGCAGCATCAATGACATGAATTCGTTCAGGATATTTATCTGCTAATTGTAAATATGCTGCGCGAACAGAGCGATGAAATTCTAATCCTTCTACATCTAAGCGATTAATTTCACGTCCTTTGTTGGCATTAATACGTGCCAATCCCACTTCAGGATCTAAATCAAATAAAATCGTATGATCCGGCATTTGGTTACCAATGGCAAATACATTAATATCATAAACAGCATCAATACCTAAATTTCTTCCGACCCCTTGATAAGCTAATGACGAATCAATAAAACGATCACATAAAACAATTTTACCAGCACTTATAGCTGGCTGAATTTTTTCTACAAAATGTTGGCTTCTTGCTGCTGCATATAATAATGCCTCTGTGCGTGCATCCATTTCTGTATGCTCAGGATCTAAAATAACATTGCGAATTTTTTCTGCAATCACACTACCACCAGGTTCACGTGTAGTAATTACTTCAATTCCCTCTTTTTCACATTTTTCAGCAATTATTTTTAAAATTGTTGTCTTTCCAGCACCCTCAGGGCCTTCAAACGTAATAAATGACGGTTTTTTCATTTTGCAAACTCCTCTTGGCTTCTTATATCATTCATTATACATGAACACTCTTGGCTACATACATCTAAAATAATTTTCACTGCTTATCTACATATGATTAATCAGTTATAAGCTTGCTATTTAGCTTTTTTCGACTTCGTAAAAAATGTTGCAATTACTGTTAACGCTATAGCTACCCAACGAATATATTTTTTCATTCAACACACTCTCCTTAGCCCAAGCATAGCATACGTTTCATCTTACCCCTTTAAAAATCCCTCTAAGCAGAGATTCTATAAGGTAAATAAATTAACCAAGAAAAGACTTCAAATACCTTTAAAAGCACACTTAAAGTCATTTGAAAGACACGCTCACACAATTGAATAATAACGACATAAGAACAATGAACATCTGGCTATTATCGCATGAGCTGGACTATGCTCTTAATGATTATTGGGAAAAATTCTTCCCAATAAAATTACAATATTGCGATATTTAAAGTCATTTTAATATAAATCAGCATGTTAAACTCCGCTAAAACTGGACATACCTGCATGGATATAAGCGGATGTTCACACGATGTGAATCAGATAAGTCGAGTGACATAGACATCACGTGATGACTTATCCTCCTTTCTATTAGCTTCGGGTCAACAGGATGTTGGTCAGGTAAGTGTTGTAACCTGAACGGTTGCGAACTTAGCTTAGCTTCGGGTCAACAGGATGTTGGTCAGGTAAGTGTTGCAACCTGGACGGTTGCGAACTTAGCTTAGCTTCCTTAATCAATTGGGGGTTTCCCTTTTTCTTTCTAAGTAGCGAGGAATATCTATGTTTTCTTTCTAATTCAACGCAAAAAAAAGAACCACTCTACAAGTGGTTCTTACTTTGCGTAGCGACGTCCTACTCTCACAGG
>JAGHSJ010000385.1 GCA_018065935.1 Candidatus Kurthia equi | reverse complement strand
ATTAACACCACTCAGTGGTTCTATTTTATTCTTTATCTTTAATAGTGACTCATTCCAAGGGTGAGGTTGTAATGTAATACCTGAAAACTTATAAGGCTTGTCATTATCGCCATACCAAGTCGTCAATCTGGGAAAGGGTACAATTTTACCATACATATTCATGGTTTGCTGTTCCCAAACGATATTATTTATAAAATCGTTTAAGAAAAAGTCTGCTTCAAACTTATTGAAGAGATTGTCAATATAGATATATGAACCATTCATTATTTGAATTGGTTCATAAGGATTTTTTGGTTCTGCAAATAGGTCTAGTTGATCCATTATTTAATATAAATACGATTAATATAGATTGTGCTAAGTTAACATTTTAACGCAATATAGTGTATATTTACATTTATATTAAATTACAAAATAAATTGCTCTACGGCTTTGTCTAATTCGTCGTTGACAATTTTAGCATACACTTGTGTGATACCGATATCTGAATGATCCAATAGCTTCGAAACATACTCAATACGCATTCCATTAGCCAGTGCTTGTGTGGCAAACGTATGACGGCTCAAATGAAATGATAACGTAAAAGGAAACTCTAACTCTTTCCCTATTCTTCTCAACTTCTGACCACATAAGGCATTTTTATTGGAGATATGATTAGCTTGGTATTCAGCGGTTTTTTCGAAAAAATTACTATCAGTGATAATTGGGAAGATAAAATCATCTAATTCGCTGAATTCGGATTTATATTTATTTAGAATCTCGATAGCGGTTTTCCCGATTTTAAATTGATGAGAACGTTTCGTTTTGCGAATATCAACTGTCATACGATTTTCTATTTCATTATAATTTTTCCAACGTAATGTGACTACATCACTGAAACGCAATCCACCGGCATAACAACAAAATAAAAACATATCTCTAAAATAAACTTCTGTATTACAACGTGTAATTTTATAATTCTTTAATTGTTCCAATTGCTCTTTATTTAAGAATTGTTTTTTACTGTTATTTTTTTTGACTTTAATATTGGTAAATGGGTAAATATTAGGTGTAATTACATCTTCACGAATAGCATATTTAAACATAATTTTAAGTACGTTGATCGCTATATGTGTTGTAGTAGCATTATTCTTTAACGTGATCGATAAATAATTAATGTAATCATTTAATAATCCTACCGTAATATCATCGAAGTAAATATCTCTTGTTTTCAAAAAATGCTCAAACTTATTCAGATTCATTTTATATGCCTTGTAAGTTTGCGGAGCTAGTATACCTCTAATACGTTCACATCTATCGTAAGCGTAATCAAAAAAGTTCTCACTTGATTTTCCCTTAATTGCCTCTTTCAATTTATTTGCGGAAACATTAGAACGCTTACGCTCTGTATCTGCAACCATAGCTTGGGCATCTGCAATCTTCTGTGCTAAGAAAGCATTCATTCTTGCACTATTGGGATAATTACGTTTGACTTTCTGATTGTCCTGATCCCATTCGGATTCTTTTAATTTTAGTCCAGTTGCAATAAATTTAGTTTTACGGTCTTTGATTAGTCGAATATATAAGGGAAAACGACCTGTTTTATCTTCTTGATTTTTACGTAGTACAAATTTGATTGAAGCCATATCTAACCATTTTATATTATACAATAAATACATTGAATGCAAAGTGAGGAAATTATTTACTAACTTACTGACGCAAAGCAATGTAAGACAATCCTAAGGTACAACAATTGGTACAACAAATCAAGGATTTGGGTGCTTTGAACTACTTTGTTTTTAAACTTTAACAATTGTAAAATGCAGTGTTTAAGGCATTTTAGTGAAATATAATTCGTGGTAATTATATTTTCGTATATTTGAGTGTTATGCAAAATAAAATTCAGCCTACAAAAGAAATGTAAGCTTTTTCTTTGATAGCAGCTGGATGACGTTTAAAAACTTAAAGTAAGAGTGGATTCATTCAAGTTGGCAAGTAAGACTTGCTAAAAGTGATACTTTTAAAGCGAGACGCTTAGCAACTTGAAGTTAACCTTTTTA
>JAGHSJ010000140.1 GCA_018065935.1 Candidatus Kurthia equi | reverse complement strand
GAATTTCTTCATATAAGATTTCACCGTTTAGCTTAACTGTTAAGTCAGCTGCAGCAGTGTAAAGTTTTGATAAATCGGCTACAGAAACTGTGTAGATTTTTACTGTGTTTGCACCCACAACCTCTTCGGATTTTAATGCAACTGTTGCGCCTTCTACAGTAAAGTCATTTAAATGTTGACCTTCTGGGAAAGTTACGTCTACATCATAGCCGCCTTCAGTAGCAGTTACCGTTACTGTATCAGCTAAGTATTTGCCTTGCATGAATGAAGTTTCTTTTGTACCGTCTTTATAAACAGATACAGGCATAGTTTTGCTAGTTGGTTCTGGTTTAGTTTCTTCTTTTACTCCAGCTTTTGGTAATTCTAGATCAGCCGTGTTGATTGCAATACCAAATGGATACCATTTATCCATATTTGCAGCTTTTACAACAACATGAACGCTTGCTTTATATAACTCACTAATTGAATCGAGTTCAATTTCAAATACTTGTACTTCACCTGTTGGAGAACCTGAAATGGCAGTTAATTCTTTATCATTAATTTTAAAACCTGCAATCATTGCGTTTGAAGCCGCTGATGGAGAAACTTGTAACTTATATTTACCCTCTTTTACTACTAATTTAGCATTTGTAGATAAATGTGGAGTAATTGCTGCATAACCGCCCACATTTTTTTCAGGATCATATGCATCAATTGTTACATCATACGTACCATCTGCAACAGATTCGAATTTTTTACCAGGTGTAAAAGGTTTACCTTCTACTGCTGGTTTAGCTTCCTCAGTTTTTTCTTCGCCACCTTTAATCGACGATTTGTCTGGAGTTACAGTCGCTGTAATATTACCAAGGGATGTTTCTAATTCAATTTTTACAGGAGCATAGTCTGCTGTTAATGGTACAGAAATTTGCTTTTTGTCGTTAATGATTGATGTACCATTTACTGTAACCGTTTTAACCAATGATAATACTGCATCTGGCAATGTTACTTGGATATATTGCTTACCTTGTAACTCTACCAAAGCCCCAGGACTTGTAATGTATTTTGATAGAATCCCCCCCATAGTATCTTCTAATTTGAAGTCGATCGTTTTTGCTGTTGCAGGTGTAGTTGCGTCTGCAGCAGATACTGCCATTGCTGGTACGATTGCTGATGTCGCTAATAATGAAGCGATTACAGCTTTTGTTGCTTTAGATTGCTTTGCCATTCAAAATTCCTCCCAAATCATTCATAAGTTTTTGTTTTTTTGGTGCGAATGAATACAATCGTTGCTACGATTAATAGTAGTAATGCCATGATTGGTAATTCATCGCTCGTCTCTGGATTTTCTACTGCTTCAGATTCTTCAGCTTGCTCTATATCAGTTGAAGTTGAAGTTGATTGCTCAATTTCTTCTGATTTTGTCGAATCATCATTTGTTGTTACAGGTGTTGATTGTGCATTAGATGATTCCGTTGTTACTTTTTCTGTGGGTGTTGCTGGTTTATTTGAAGAAGTATTACTTCCTGACGATTGTGTCGGTGTCTTTCCGCTTGTCGATGGTGTTGTAGCAGGCTTTGTTTGCGCTGGTGCTGGAGTTGTTTGTTGCTTTGGTTCTTCAGCTTTTGCCTCTGGTAAAGCGTCTGTATTAAATACAAAGTCAACACTATACGCATGATGATAATCGATGTCTTCAATATCAATTTTCATGGCAATCGTTGTTAAGTGTGCATTCGATATAGAAAACTGTACCATACGTTGATCTGCGGCTTCGTTTGCGCTAATCACTTTGGCACCACCTGGAGGATTAAATTGTGTAACCCATCCACTTTTTTTGATTGTAAGCTGCATAGTCATCTTACCATTATTTACAATTAATTTGGCAGGTTTTAAAAAATAATCATTCGCCATCGATGCAGAGTTACTTCCCGGCTTATTCACCTGATACTGAACACTATATGTTCCATCTGCAATAGCAGCCTTTGAATTCATTGGAAAACTAAATCCAACAAATAACAGTGTTGCAAACATTAATATGAGATACTTTCTCATTCCAATTTCCTCCCTTTCGTGCAGATTGTAAATTGTCTAATAGAGAACATTTCTCATTACCAATCTATAGCATGCCACAAAATTCTAAGTTGTACAAATATCAACATGTTTCTTTTTATAATATAAATGTAATTTTACCTCAAAATCCATATTTTTGTCAGAAATAATACTTGGAAATTATATTTCATAATTAAATGGACATAGCTGCAC
>JAGHSJ010000196.1 GCA_018065935.1 Candidatus Kurthia equi | reverse complement strand
ATCTTAATCATACAATTTTCTAAATTTTAATTGATCATTTGGTCTAATTTATTACACAAAAAAATGTATTAGACTACGCAATCTAGATTGATTAATCCTGGATCAATCTAAAGGTGAGATTAAATCTAGAACGCTGTACCTTCTTACGCTTAGGCACCGCATGTTCCCAAAAATGCTGCATTTCTCCTGACATGATCAGTAAACTGCCATGCTGTAACGGTACGGTAAATTTAAGCTGATGATCATCTTTATGACGCACCTGAAAATCCCGAGTTTCTCCAAAATTCACCGATGCAATAGTGGGATTTTTCCCGAGTTCTGGCTCATCGTCAGTATGCCAATTTAAATAGTCTTCACCATTACGATACCAATTCATTAAGACACTATTAAATTGTGTGCCTGCAACCTTTTCGATTTGTTCTTTGATATACAGTAAACCTTTATTCCATGGATTCGGCTGTGACAGAATGCCTGAATACTTATAGGCTTTACCCTCATCTCCATACCAACTGGTCAATCTTGGTAATGGAATTTTTTTACCGTAAAGATGGATAAAATCCTGCTTCCATAAAATATTTTTAAATTTTATACATTTAAGAGCATCAGGTTGAATTTTACTCCAATTGACCTGATGGGCTTCGTAAGTATCATTTTCTAAAAAATATTCTACTGAACGATCACTGATTTTCTGAGGGAAAAATTGAGGCGCGTAAAATAGCACACCATTCTGAATATGAATGATAAAGCCTTGGCGTGACTCATCCCACTGACTAGAGCATCCATCGACTTCAGGTAAAGTAAACGAAAGTTCCTTAATTTGACTTTCGATTACTGCATCAAACAAATCATTCATTTTAGTTAATCTCAATCTTCAAACAAAAGTAAACATGATTCATATTTTTCTCATCACTAAAATGTTCAAATTTTGTATGAGAAATAATCAAACTCTCATCTTGCTCGATATTCAATAAGGCTTTATACAACGATTCTAGGCGAGCAGTTCCGCCGTAGCAATTACGATCATTACTTACTGCAATAAGGTAATGCGTCCCACCAGTGGCTAAAATTTTATTAAATAACTTAAATTGATCAAAACCCTCAATATCCAAGATATTTGAGAAAATATGAACATTCATATTATCAGTATTAATGTTTAAATGATTTTCCTCAACATCATCCAATTCTTTTGCAAACGTTTGGATATTTAAATGAGGTAGCTTACATTCAAATATTCCCTGTGCACGTGTTAACGCAATTTCAGAGGGTTCAATCAGTGTGATTTGAGTGATCTCTTCCTGTAAACCCAATGTATTTTCAATTAGAAGTAAAGTTGCTAATCCTTGTCCACAACCATAGTCGTATAGGTGAATCTCTTGATCATTGTTATCGCTCAACATTTCAACAATATTAGGTACGACATGGTTCCATTGACGCTGGACCATTAAACCGTACGAATACAAATATTGATTCAGCAATGTTGGACAATCAATAATTGCACGACCACGATTTAGGCTTGATTGAGCATTCATATCTTGACCGGCAAGCTTACGTAGTGATGAGAAAGTAAGACTTTCTGGTGTCATGATTTTTTGTTGTATTGCATTAATAACGACATCATTCATCTTAGTACCCTTTAAATATCTAATTTATGGGTACATGTTAAATAAACCGATTTGTGAAGATTAAATTTTGGAAGCTTATGGAATAAAAAGACCCTGTGTACACATATATTCATAAAATACAGCTATAACAGATCTATTTATAATACTATTTAATGTAAGCTTACGATGCCAACCAATAACTTTTAAATTGGTCTATCTTTAAAGTTATTAGTAATGACAATTTTCTCTTTCTCGATGGGTAAGTAGAAAGGTGTACTTCTACCGTTCTGCTTTGGCATGATACGAGCCGCCAATTCATTTCCTAGCTGTTTCTCTAAATGCTTTTTAAGTTTCGACTTGGTAGTATCAAAAAAATCCTTGGTTACTTCAATATTCGTATCACCATCCTTCAACTCATCATATTGAATCAAATATTCCTCAGTAAGTTGACTAATATATTCTTGTTCAGCTGGGCTCATTTCTCCTTTATGAGATCCAGTAGGTGCTTTTAGACCTGCTTTGCCTTGAATTGTATAATCAGCAAACCACATGAGAAGTGCCATTTCACGAGGCGGTAGTTCTGCTTTGATTGAATCGTTTATCTTAATGTATCGTTGAGTAACATTAATTTCTAACGATAGTGTCTGATTCACTTGGTTAAGTTGCTCTATCACATCAGAAAATTGATAATTACTCATTCTTAATGGATGAGTAGTTGACAGAGTATTTCTCAAGCGTACAAAAGGAATATTTGCTAAAAAGACTTTCGCATGTTGTGCATTTAAACGCTCTTGGGAATTATATTTACCAACATAATGTTCATACGGTGTTGGATAATAAAAATTTATTGCAAACTCAAACTCTTCTGATACTAAAACATGGGACATACTATCTTGCGCACGACCATAGAGGGATAATGCATAGCCCGCATAAAAACCCATAGTTTTACGCCCACCAGCAATAGAGACATGTACAGTAGAATTTTCCTCATCTGTAAATAGCTTAATTAAGCGACAAGTTTCGTTTGCAGCAAGTTCGTTATCATCCAGAGTCTTGAGATCTTCTAGCTCTTCACCATCACGTGTTATGACATGAACAGTGGAATCATCGAATTTGATATTGGGTAAATGAAAATCTTTAACAAATTGTTCAAAAATTCTATCATTAAATAATCGAGATCGAATCTGAATTTTGCCTTTAGCAGTGGTCAGCACATGTATTTCAGTTGGCACCCATTTATCAGATTTTTCAGAATCAACAGCCAAGGCATATAAGGTTTCAGTAATAATTTGAGGAGTCATTCCTGTCACTAAAAATAATATGTTTTTTTGCATCAAATGTTACCTATATCCTAGCTTGAATGTACTTTTGATCGATAGATCATAATTATGATCTATACTTAATTCTAAAATGTTTCGGGGAAATCATATCGTTTTTATCTCAATATACAAATAAAGCCCCAAATTTTCTTAGCGTCATTTTAATTCATAATTATTTTCAGAAAATCACAGTGTAAGCTTGCCAATCACAACGCCGTTGCTCTCTTTTTACTATATTTAAAGAAACAAAATACAAGTAAAGGGTGAAAGAAAATGACAATCTACATGAATCCAGAGCAGTTATTTTTAGGTTTAACAAACCATGCTGTTCGATGTTCTTCCCAGCGAGGTATAAAGACCAAACATATTGCTAACCTATTAAAATTTGGTCGTAAGAATTATCAAAATGGAGCTATTTATTACAGTATTGGTAATAAAGAAATTGCACGATACAAAAATATTTGTCCAGCACTGAAAGAAATGAATGGGATGCATGTAGTCTCATCATTCACAGGGAATGTTATAACAATATTTCGAAATAAGAGTTTTCGCCGTATAAGAGATTGATTTAAATAATGTTTAAA
>JAGHSJ010000005.1 GCA_018065935.1 Candidatus Kurthia equi | reverse complement strand
AGTGTAACAGTAGAATAATTTCATAAAAATGTAAAACACCTATGTGTAGTTTTATAAAAAAGATTGATCATTTATAATAAAGTTCGTTCATTTAAAACAAAGTTTGATTATTTATAATAAAGTTTGATTAAAACAACCTCTATGGGTATGATGTCCATAAGAGGTTGTTTTTTGTTTTAGAATTAAAAATTAATAAGGAGGAGGGAGTATATGGCTAAAAGAAAACGTTCAAGTTCGTATGAGAAAAAAATGAAAGAGGGTTACGGATAAGGTATTGGAATCGATTATAAACCTTGGATAACTATTCAGGATGTACCTTCATTGGGAAGGGTTACTCGATTAAAAGGACATAAGATTCCAAGATAATTTGAATTTCTTTCAGATTTAGAACGAAATTACTTTTATTTATTGGAATATTCGGATTTAGTTGAAGATATTCAAAAACAGTACCCTTTGCTACCAATTGAGGAAACGATTATTATTGCAAATGAATTAGGAATTAAACACCCCACAGACCTTAAAAGTGGACAACCAATAGTTATGACAACAGATTTTTTAGTAACAACTAAGAACAATACAGAAGTTAAAAGTTTGCTAGAACATTGAAATATAAAGATGAATTAATGGATAAACGTGTATTAGAAAAATTTGAAATAGAGCGTGTTTTTTGGGAAAGGCAAGTGTGGCTTTAAAACAAAGTTTGATAATTTATAATAAAGATTGATCATTTGAATAATGTTCGATAATTTATAATAAAGTGTGATGCAATAACGGTGACTAAAGGGTTGTGGTAATTCAACAATCGGGACATTTTGTTTGAAATTTAGGAGTGAAGAAATGAATAATTTTTTTACAGCATTAACTTATGTAAATAAAATGATTTATGAGTCGAATCACTTAACTGTAAAGTCAGTTCAAGAAGAGAAGCAAAATTCTAAGTATGGTGCTGGTACATTTCAATTATCTTCTAAAACAGTTCGATTCAGAGTTGCGAATATAACCCCTACCAAAGTAGGGCAGTTTGTTGCATTTTGGGAAAAAGACGAAAATAATAAAAATCAACCCTACTTATATGAGGAAGCCCCTGATTTATTAGTTATAACTACCTTTAAAAATGAAAATGAGTTTGGTCAATTTATTTTTCCAAAAGAAATTCTTTTAAAACAGAACATTCTTAGGTCTAATTCAACAAAGGGCAAAATGGCAATAAGAGTTTATCCTAGCTGGGATAGTCCGAGTAGTAATCAAGCGATGAAATCTCAAAAATGGCAGTTACCCTATTTTGTTGACATGTGTAATCCGAATAAATTACCCTTAGAAAAAATAATAGAACTCTATTCTTTTTAATCCTCTGCAATCGGTGCGTTTGTTGAGGATCATAACCATAAATTGATCAAACTTTTTTTATAAAAGGATGATTGAATTGAATATAGAAAAAGCGTGTTTTGATCAATCTTTTTTCAAAACACGCTTTTTCTATTTGTTCATTTATCAATGTTTATTAAGTTCATTTAATCAAACTTTATTACAAGTCTACACCTATTGTAGATTATTTAATCTGCAGCAGGTGTAGACTTGTCTTTATATGCCATTAAGCTACTGATGAATAAGCAAATAAGCAATAATGAAATAAAGGTGAAGAGATTAAAGAAAATTGCATTTGAGTACGGTGTGAATAAAGGGATTTCTGTTTGTCCTTTATAGATAGGATTTACTTCAGCTAAAATCGTTTTCAAATGAAAAGCACGTATAATAGTCACGCTTAAAATGATTAGATTAATGAGTAAGCTACTAATGGTCATCAAACGAATCATGTTTCTTTCATATTTTTTATATAAATATTGATGTAAATAACTAATCGACATCGCAATGAAAATAATGATGAGTGGAGAAAATAAAAGGAATCTAAAGAGACTGAAATTCCCATTACCTCCAGCATAATTGGAGGGAGATGTTGTGCTTAAATAGGCGAAGGTGAATGAAGCAATTGTGAAGAGTGCGCTGAAAATATAGAGTATTAAATAAAAATAAGTCAGGTGCTTTTTTCATCTATAGCAACTCCTTTTTAGTTATGCATACTGTACTCTTTAGTATACACAACATCTAAAAAATTTCAGGTACGAATATAGGAGATTCTATTCATTTTAATGAAATTCTGATAATTCCTTCTAAAATAGTATGATATAGAGTATAATGATTGGCGTTGTTACAATTTATGTTAATAGAGGGGTATTTTTATGCTTAAGTTACATAATGTCAGTAAATGTTATGGGCAGCAACTAGCTGTAAATAATGTCACCTTAACGGTTGAAGCAGGAGAAATTTTTGGGTTAATTGGTCAAAGTGGTGCAGGGAAGTCGACGATTCTACGCATGATGAATTGTCTGGAGGAACCAACGAGTGGAGATGTCATTGTTGGGGAGCAAAATTTAGTGAAAAGTACGCCACGTCAATTACGTGCTGCACGTAAATCAATTGGCATGATTTTTCAGCATTTTAATTTGGTTGCTAATAAGACAGTTTTTCAAAATGTTGAAATTGCACTCGTGCTTGCAAAGTATCCGAAAGCCCAGCGTAAAAAAAGGGTAATGGAATGTTTACAATTTGTTGGATTACAGGCGTTTCAGTCGAAATATCCAGCACAACTGAGTGGAGGACAGAAACAGCGTGTTGCGATTGCACGTGCGTTAGCAAATGAACCAGCTGTTTTATTATGTGATGAGCCCACTTCATCATTGGATCCGAAAACCACTGCAGAAATTTTGCATGTGCTCCAAGAAATTAATAAGCGCTTAGACGTGACTATCGTGATTGTTAGCCATGAAATGGATGTTATTAAGCGCATTTGTCATCGTGTATGTGTCGTATCAAAAGGTGAAGTTTATGACATTGTGAATATTGAGCCGATAGGTATTGCCAAAATCGAGGATCATCCACAAACCTTCGTTGATGAGTTAGTAAGGGAGGGGCTGTAGATGCCAAGTGTTTTAGTGCAATATCAGCAAGAAATAATCACCTCTATTATTCAGACGGGTATGATGGTAGGCATTTCAGTGTTGGCAGCCATTTTAGTTGGTTTACCAGTGGGAACGTTTTTATATTTAACGAGTAAAGGGAAACTGATTGAACATAAAAGTATGCATAATGCCTTAAATTTAATCGTTAATATTGTACGCTCATTCCCATTTTTATTATTGGTCGTATTTTTAATTCCATTTACACGACTTATTATAGGAACAGCTATTGGAACAACAGCTGCATGTGTCCCGTTAGCTATTATCGCAATTGCGCATTATGCTCGTTTTGTTGAACAGTCTTTATTAGAAGTACCAAGAGGTGTGATTGAAGCAGCCGTTTCAATGGGGGCTTCAGTAAAAGAAGTTATTTTTAAATTTTTATTTGTAGAAGCGCGTTCAGGATTAGTACTTGGCTTGACGACATCAATGGTGAGCTTTATTTCCTATTCAACGATTATGGGTGTAGTTGGTGGAGGGGGTATCGGAGATTTTGCGGTGCGCTACGGCTATCAACAGTTTAAAACAGAGTTGATGTTTTATATGATTGTCATCATGATCATTCTTGTCCAACTGCTACAAATAATAGGCACAACTATTGCTAGAAAAATTGACAAACGATAGGAGACTTACGATGAAGAAATTATTATTTGTAATGTTAACTGTACTATTGCTTGCTGCTTGTGGGAATAAAGAGGAAAAAACTGCTGAGAAAGCTGAAAATCAAACATTAAAAGTAGCTTCACTTATTCCACCAATGACAGATATTTTAGAAGTGGCGAAACCTTTATTAGCAAAGGATGGAATTGATTTAGAAATTGTTATATTGAGTGATAATGTCCAACCGAATGCCGCAGTTGCAGCGAAAGAAGTCGATGCAAATCTGTTTCAACACCAACCGTTTATGAAAGAGTACAATAAAGCAAATGATACAAATCTTGTAGCGATTCAAAAAATTTATTACCCAAATATGAGTGCGTATTCAAAGAAATATGATAGTTGGGATGCTGTTCCAAATGGCGCAACATTAGCAATTGCCAATGATGCATCTAATATTGATCGTACATTACAATTACTTGCACAAAATAAAGCAATCACATTAGGCGAGAAAAAAGATACATATTACACGTTTAATGACATTACAGACAACCCGAAAAAAATTGAGTTCAAAGAAGTAGATTTATTGATGCTGGCACGTACATATGATGAAGTGGATATCGTTGTAATGAATCCAGCATATGCGGCTCCACTAGGCTTAACACCAAGTAAAGATGCTCTTTTACAAGAATTACCGGGCAATGATTATGCCATTCAGTTAGTGACGCGTGAAGACAATCAAGATGATGAAGCGATTCAAAAGCTGAAAAAAGCGATAACGAGTGAAGAAGTTCGTGCGTATTTAGAAAAGAACTTTAAAGAAACAGCAGTTCCAGCTTTTTAATCGTTTTTTAAATAGAAAATGAAGTAAACCAACTTATGCGTATAAGTTGGTTTTTTTATGTGCCTATAAGATAATAAAGAACAAAATAAGAGAAGTGTTAGGAGCAGAAATATGAGATTATGGCATGTGGATTTAATTGAATATTTGCCGAAGGGGCAGCTACTCTCTCAATGGCGAGAACTAAATAGTATTTTTGCAAAAGAAGACAAGCATATTTTAATTAACTATATTTATGAGTATCCGAAAGATGACCTTTATTTATATACGGAAAAAGTAATTGCAGAGATGAAAAAACGTGGCTATAAAATTCGTGCATTTGAAAAGATGAATCATTATTTTCAAGAGCTTGAAGAAGTAGAAGATAAAAAGCCGTATGAAAAGCATCATAATGAGGAATATTTAGAGATTTGCTACTACAATTTAAAAGAGAAATTCATTCGTGGTCAAAAGGATTATGATGAAAAATTATATGAAAAACTATCTAGCTATATACAGAGTAAAATGTGATTTTCATAAGTGAATGGGGGATGGGGATGAGTCTTTTTGTCATAATGGGTGCACAAGCAGCAGGGAAAATGACAGTTGGTAAAGCGTTGGAGAAAAAAATAGATGGGCGTTTATTATATAATCATCAAACATTGGATTTATTCGCAAATTACTTAGGATTTACGAGGGAAGCGTTCCGTCTATCTGATGAATTACGAAAGAATTTATTCAAAGCTTTTGTGGAAAATAAAGCGACGAATCCAACGGAATCTATTATTTTCACAGTGGTCGTGAATTTTGATGCACCAGAGGACCATCAGTTTCTCCAAGAAATTGCAAACATCTTTTTAGAGGCGAAGGAAGCCGTTTATTTTATTGAGCTTGTAACGTCTTTAGAGGAGCGGTTAAAACGAAATATACATGAGGCTCGTTTGGAAGCAAAGCCATCGAAAAGAGATATTATCTTCTCTGAAAATGAATTGAAAATAACAGCTGAAAAATATCGTCTCCAAAGTGATGAAGGTGAAATGTCGAATCTCCATCCAGAGGTTCACTATTTAAAAATAGATAATACATATGTATCTGAGGAAACAGTTGCACAAAGAATCATAAACCAATTTGATTTATAAAATGAATGGAGGATTTTTATGACAAAGAATTTATCTGTCGAACACCAAGAAGAATTACTGCAGGTATTAAAAGCTCGTTTTGAAAAAAATATGAATCGCCATGAAAATATAGATTGGGAAGCGGTAGAAGCTAAGTTACAAGCGAGCCCTGAAAAATTATGGTCGATAAATGAAATGGAAGTCACAGGGGGAGAACCTGATGTGGTGAAGTATGACGCAAAAAAAGATGTCTATCTTGTTGTTGATTGTGCCAAGGAAAGCCCTAAAGGACGTAGAAGTCTTTGTTATGACAGAAAGGCATTAGAGTTGAGAAAGAATCATCCACCGAGAAGTTCAGTTATTGATATAGCCAATGAGATGGGGATTACGTTGCTTACAGAAGCACAGTATCGAGAGTTGCAAAAACTCGGTGATTTTGATACAAAAACATCAAGTTGGTTGTTAACACCAAAGCCTATTAGAGAGTTGGGCGGGGCTATTTTCGGTGATTACCGCTATGAACAAGTTTTTATTTATCATAATGGAGCCGATTCATATTACGCAGCACGTGCATTTCGAGGTGCAGTAGAGGTTTAATTACGCTTTAAATAATGAATTTAAGTGAACAAAGTTTTAAAAAAAGGATGAAGCAACCGACTGTAACGGGTTACTTCATCCTTTATAAATGTTTTAAATTAGCTTGAAAACATTTATTTTAATTTACTTTCAATAAAACTACGACGTTGTTCTAAAAAATCGGGTAAGTATAAAGGAATCTCTTCATAACTTAAACCGCTAATGTCAGGCTTTTTAAAATCAATTTCTTCCGTAGCCACTTCGATTAACAAACTGTTCGGGTCACGGTAGTAAAGCGATTTGAAAAATTCGCGGTTTGTAATACCAGAGTAATGGATGTTTTTATTTAAGATTTTTTCTTCCACGGCTAATAATTCACTATCTGTTTTCACATTTAGAGCAATATGTTGAATACCACCTGAACCCATGATTTCTAAATTACGTGTGCGATCTTCGAAAATATGCAATTCTTGATTAAATAAAGCATCGTCTTTGCCAAGTATCGTTACCTCGTAATTATTATCTGTGAATTTTTGTTTTTGTTTCAATCCAAAGAAGTTTTCAAATGATCGAATAGTAGCCTCTGCGTAACGGACACGACAGTGAATGGAATCAATACCTAAAATGGCATGTTCCACTGGAATCTCATCGGTTGTACGAGGAAAATGCTGTTCACCAGCTGTTTCCTTAATCGGAGTAAGACCTAATTGCACACCATCGCGATCTTCGAAGCGAAGAATTTTGGTGTCATTATAATCTTCCACCTCGCAATTAAAAATACCAAATTGCTGTAGACGTTTTTCCCAAAAGTAGAGAGAGTCAACTGAAGGAACAGCGAAAATATTACGTTCAAGTGAATTCGTACCATATTTTTTGTCGACACCAGTTTTCATCTCAAATACACTGAATTCTGTTCCGGGACGACCAGTTGTATCGCCAAAGAATAAATGATACATTTCCATATCATCTTGGTTAACTGTTTTTAATATGAATTCAAGACCGAGTATAGTGTGATAAAATTCATAAGAGAGCTTACTATCACGATTAATGACAGAAACATGGTGAATAATTGGGCTTGTCATAAAGCACATCCTTTAAATCAAATTTTAAATAATAGGGAGCGAGTTTAATATGAATCATTTTAGCATAGATGGACCTTTAAATGAATGGATTGTCCTTTTCCATGGGACGGGTGGAAATGAGTATACCTTATTACAAATAGCGGGAGATATCGAACCGAATGCATCGATATTGACGTTTTTAGGTGATGTGGGCGAAGGTGCAGAGCGACGTTATTTCAAACAACTTAATCACGGACAATTACAACGCCAAGATTTCGATGAGCGCATTACTACCTTTTTAACAAAATGGCAGGATTTGAAACCTAAAGAAGCAGAGAAAATAACATTCATGGGTTATTCAAATGGTGCTAATTTTATTTTAGGCTTATTAGAAAAACAGCCTGAAATTGCAGATTGTATTGTTTTAATGCATCCATCAGATTTAAATTATTCTTTTGAAAAAGGAAATGAAACGCAAATTGTTATGACTGCAGGGGCATTAGATGGCATCTCGACTCCAGGTGATACATTACGTTTATCAAAACAACTTCAAGAAGTATTTCCAAATACGACATTGAAGTTGTTGGATGGTGCACATAATGTAACTGATGCAGAAATTGAATATTTACAGCAAGCCTTAGCAAAAAATTGAACAACAGCACCACTTGGACTATAGTAGTCGTGAGAGGTGCTTTTTTATTTAAAAATAAAATTTAGGTTATATGTAGAGAAACCTACGTAGTGAGAAAACATGGAATAAATGAATAGCGTTTGTAATATACAACTAGATGAAGAAACGTATGAAAAGGGCATCTTTACTATAGAAGGTAGGAGTGTTTTTATGAATGCAATTGTTTCTATATTTTTAGGCGTTGTTGTTTTGATGGGAATCGTGACAGCGATAAGCTATCATTTTATGCAAAAGTATTTTCTTGTTCCAAGTTTGATTGTTGTGTTAATTGGTGTAGGTGTATCTATTAATGGCTACATAGGAAGTGAAGGTTGGGATTCCCTTAATTACTTATTTGTTTTTATAAGTATTTTATTAGGTGTGACAATTGGTGCTTTATCTCCGATTCTTTTTAAAAAATATGATGGCTAATATAAAACCTTTGATTTCAGGAGCAGGGAGAGACCTTGCTTCTTTTTTATTGATTTTTTCATAAATAAAAAGAATCGTTTTAAAAAATATATGTTCAAAATTTGAAGGAAATAAACTGGGATTTTCTTCAAAAAGAACAATTTGGTTGAATTTGAAAGAAAGTTAATTGTATAATTGAAAGTAGCTTTATTGAGAATGGTTTTCAATAAAAAGATCAAATAGAATGAGGTTTAAAAAATGAGACTGTGGATGCTAATTGTGGCAGCTGTCATCTTATCGTTTACTTCACTGTTTATAGGGGCTATAGATATCAAACCGAGTGATTTATTAGATTTAGAATCGGAAAAAATGGATATCTTTTTGGCAAGTCGTTTACCACGTCTAATGGCAATTATTTTAGCGGGGGCAGGAATGAGTATTGCCGGTTTAATTATGCAAGCTTTGAGCCGTAATAAGTTTGTTTCACCTACAACAGCAGGAACGCTTGATGCAGCAAAGTTAGGTATTGTTATTGCAATGATTTTCTTCACCAACGTTACATATATGCAAAAAATTATGTTTAGTTTTGCATTTGCTTTAATTGGTACATTCATATTTATGCGCCTTTTAGATCGCATAAAATTCAAAGACGTTATCTTTGTACCGCTAATTGGTATTATGTACGGAAATATTATTTCATCAATCACAACTTTTTTAGGGTATGAATCAGATGTTTTACAAAATGTAAGTTCATTCTTTTTAGGAAGTTTTACTTTAGTTGTTTCGGGACGTTATGAATTACTATATGTAGCGGTTCCAGCAATTATTATTGCATATATTTTTGCAAATAAATTCATGGTTGCAGGAATGGGCGAAGATTTTGCGAAAAATTTAGGATTAAGTTATAAGACAGTATTAAATATTGGTCTTGTGTTAATTGCAATTATTTCAACGACAGTTGTTTTAACAGTCGGGGTTATACCGTTTTTAGGGTTAATTGTACCGAATATTGTTTCTTTATATATGGGGGATAATTTACGTAAAACGATTCCGCATACGGTTGCTTTAGGGGTTGTATTCTTATTGGCTTGTGATATTTTAAGCCGACTAATTGTATATCCATATGAAATCCCGGTAAATACAACGGTAGCTGTTATCGGGAGTGCCATCTTCCTAGTGATGTTGTTTAGGGGGAAAGCATATGCGAAATAAAGCGAAGCGTAGTAATGTCATAAAATTATTGATTTTAGCTGTTATTGCAATAGCTTCTATTTTATTATTTTCATTTTACAATATTCAAGGTGGCTTTAGTTACGCCTTCCCAAGAAGATTAGAACGCGTGGCTGCAATGGTTATTACAGGGACGGCAATAGCTTATGCGACTGTCATGTTCCAAACAGTTACTCGAAACCGTATTTTAACGCCTTCCATTATAGGTGTTGATTCCATGTATGAAGTTGTTCAAACGGTTATTTACTTCTTCTTAGGAACAGCCTCTATTTTTGTAGTTGATCGTTATGTAAACTTTGGAACAGCAATTGGTGCGATGGTATTATTTGCACTGCTTCTATACCGCTTCTTATTCCGTGCAGATAAGTACCCTATCTATTTACTGCTATTAGCAGGTATGGTTATCGGTACTTTGTTAGGAAGCTTTGTAACGTTCCTACAGGTACTTATAGATCCGGTGGAGTATTTAAGTTTACAGTCACGTCTATTTGCTAGTTTTACAAATGTGAAATCAGAGTTGATCATGATTTCTGCGGTTATTTTATTAGCCTGCTTTATTTATGGTGGGCGTATGATGCGCGACTTGGATGTTATGAATTTAGGTAGAGATACTGCCATGAGTTTGGGAATTAATTACGATAAAATTGTGTTACAAGTATTAATTTTAGCGTCTATTTTAATTGCTACATCGACAGCATTGGTTGGCCCTATTACGTTTTTAGGGTTAATTGTAGCTAATCTATCGTATCAATTCTTGGCTACGTATAAACACTCAACACTTATACTAGGCGCTAGTTTAATTAGTGTAATTGCATTAGTTGGTGGACAGTTCCTTGTGCTACATGTATTCCATTTAAACACAACAATCAGCGTTATTATTAACTTTATCGGTGGTCTATATTTCATTTACTTATTACTTAAAGAAAGTAGGTCAGCAGGATGATTGAAATAAAAGGTATTACAAAATTTTTTGGTAAAAAGCCTGTTGTAGAAGACGTATCTGTAAAAATTGAACCAAAAACAATTACATCATTTATTGGTCCAAACGGTGCAGGTAAGTCAACGCTTTTATCAATGATTAGTCGCTTATTAGATTCGGATACAGGCGAAGTTCTATTAGATAATGACAATGTGAAAAAAATCAAGGCTGGTGATTTTGCAAAACGTGTCGCTATTTTGAAGCAATCTAATTTTTTAAGTGTGCGATTAACTGTACGCGAGCTTGTAGGATTTGGACGTTATCCTTATTCGAAAGGTCGTCTGACAGCTGAAGATGAGTTGAAAATTGACGAAGCTTTAAATTATATGAACTTAGTGGATATAGAGGATAAATATTTAGATGAATTATCAGGTGGTCAAAAACAACGTGCATTTATTTCAATGGTAATCGCACAAGACACTGAGTATATTTTACTTGATGAGCCATTGAATAATTTAGATATGAAGCATTCTGTTCAGATTATGAAAATTCTACGTCAGTTAGTAGATGAACTTGGGAAAACGGTTATTATCGTTTTACATGACATTAACTTTGCTTCTGTTTATTCAGACCGTATTGTAGCGTTGAAAAATGGCAAGCTGATTAAAGACGGTCTAACAAGTGAAATTATTACTTCTGAATCACTAGAAGAAGTATATGATATGCATATTCCTGTACAAGTTCAGGATGGTTGTCGTATTTGTGTTTATTTTAATTCTTAAATGGTAAATCAATGACTAGAAACAATTTATACTTTTTAATAGGAGGCTCCCAATGATTGTACAAATGAGAAGAACGGTAGTAACTGAAGGCAATGCACATAAAGTATTGGAAAGATTTAAACCAAAAGAAGGAAAAAAATCTTTAATTGAGCAAAGAGAAGGTTTTCTAGGACGCGAAGTATTAGTGAAAAAAACACGTCGTGGAGAAGAAGAGGTTGTCGTTCTTATTCGTTGGGAATCTGAAGAGGCATGGAAAGCATGGGAAAAGAGCCCAGAGCATATTGCCGGTCACAAAAAGAAAATTGCTGAGCATGGCGGAAAACCACCAAAACCAGATTATGTAATTTCTTCTGAGGGCGGTTTATATACAGTCCACTAAAAAATTCTCTTGTTTCCTGCGAAAGCGGGAGCAAGAGTTTTTTGATTTGCCGAATAAGGCATATTCATTGAAAAGATGAAGTAAACCAATCATACTTTGGGTACAGAGTGGAGGTTAAATTGATGGAAAAGTTTTTTGAAAAATACATGTTAAACAATGGTGTGGAATTAAAAAACCGCTTAGTTATGGCACCAATGACCACTTATTCCGCTAATGAGGATGACACCGTATCAAATGAAGAGCTTGTATACTATTTTGAACGGTCAGGCGGAGTAAGTATGGTTATAACGGCGGCTGCATATGTATCAAAAAATGGTAAAGGCTTCCCCGGACAAATTTCTGCACATGATGATATTTACATCCCTAGTCTACGTAAGATTGCCCGAGCAATTAAGGCACAAGGCGCACGAGCAATTCTACAAATTTTCCATGCAGGACGTCAAAGTCCACCACAATTAGTACCAGATGGTGAAATTGTCGGTGCGAGTTCGATCACATCTGATGAGAAGCAGCCACCAAGACCTTTAAAAACAGAAGAAGTTCAACAAATTGTGAAAGATTTCTATGAAGCAACTCGTCGTGCGATTCAGGCAGGATTTGATGGGGTGGAAATACATGGAGCAAATACGTATTTGATTCAACAGTTTTTCAGTGGATTTACAAATGATCGCTCGGACATCTATGGGGGAACAGTAGAGAAAAGATTACGTTTTCCTTTAGAGATATTATCAGCGGTGAACTTTGCTAAAGCTCGTTTTTCTATAAGTGATTTCATCGTAGGTTATCGCTTTTCACCTGAGGAGAGTGAGGAAGCTGGTATTACATTAGATCAGACCTTATATTTAATCGATGCCTTAGCGGATGAAAAATTAACGTATCTACATGCTTCATTAAGTCGCTTTGATACAAAGCCACATCGATATTCTGGCGAAGAAAAGACAACTGTAGCGGCACTACAAAAAGTGATTAATGGACGAGTTCCATTAATCTCAGTAGGTTCTATTTATACACGAGACGATTTTAAGCGTGCAACAGAAACAGAAGCAGATCTATTAGCCATTGGTCGCGAGCTATTAATTGAGCCGTATTGGGTAGAAAAACTTCAAAATGAAGAAGCTTTTGAGACCGAACTAGATATTGATGCACCGAAAGCATTACCCAAAAATTTATTGAATAAGCTACTCAGTCATCCAGGTTGGGTGCCTGTAAAAAACCAATAGATTTAGAAAAAGGACTCTTAAAAGGGTTCTTTTTTTAGTTTAAAACAGAACATATATTCTCATTTTACTTGATTAAAAGAACGTTTGTTCTTATAATGTAGTAAAAAAGAAAAGAGTAGGTGCCTATGTGGAAATTACCAGACCGTTCAATTATTTGCGTCGATATGAAGTGTTTTTATGCAAGTTGTATGGCTATGCTTTATAACTTAGACGTAGATGAGGTGCCAATAGCTGTTGTTGGGAATTTTGAACAGCGTGGAAGTATCGTACTAGCTGCAAGCCCTGCTATGAAACAACAATTTGGTATTAAGACGGGGAATCGCTTATATGAAATCCCACAGCATCCATCTATTCGCTTATTTGAACCGAAAATGAGTTTTTTTTTAACGATGTCAATGAACATCACTCGTTTAATTTCTCGATTTGTTCCAAAAGAAGCGATTCATGTCTATAGCGTTGATGAATCATTTGTTGATCTACATGGAACTGAAAAACTTTGGGGATCAGCTGAAGAAACAGCAAAGTTAATTCAGCGAAGTATTTATCAACAATTTAAAATCAAAAGTGCCATTGGTATGGGACCAAATATGTTAGTCGCAAAGCTAGCCTTGGATTTAGAAGCTAAAAAAACAGGCTTCGCAAAATGGGGATACAAAGATATCGAACAAAAGCTTTGGCCAATTAAGCCCCTTTCTAGAATGTGGGGTATCGGTTCAAAAATGGAGAAAAATTTAAATGAACTTGGTATTTATTCTGTTGGAGATTTAGCCAAGTATCATTTAAAAGACTTAGAAAAACGCTACGGCGTAATGGGCGCACAGCTTTATTATCATGCACATGGTATCGATTTTTCTACTCTGGGTGAACCAATAACAAAAGGGCAAATCAGTTTTGGTAAAGGGCAAATGCTAATGCGTGACTACACGACTAAGGGAGAAATAGAAACCGTTTTGTTAGAAATGTGTGAAGACGTTATGCAAACGGTTCGTGAAGCAGGTTATGTTGGTAGAACAGTCGCATTGGGCTTATCTTATAGTAGGCAAACGATGAAACCCTCCTTCTATCGTTCATTAACATTAGACGAAGCGACAAATGATACCCTAAAAATTTATGAAGCGATAAAAAAAATATTTTACGCATACTTTGAGAAGGAGCCTGTACGGCAAATCGCTATTAGAGTGAGTAAAGTTGAGGTACAGCACAGTGTACAGCTCGACTTATTTGATGAACAAAAAGAGCGCCGACAAACATTGGCATACACGATGGATAAAATAAAAAGACGTTATGGAAAAGCTTCACTATGCCGTGCGATTTCTTTAACAAAGGCAGGGACAGCTATTCAACGAACAAAACTCGTAGGAGGTCATAAACGCTAAATAATTCAACTCAACTAGTTAAGGAGGGTGCGATATGTATAAGGATCGAGGAACAATAAAGTGGACGGCGATGATGCTACCAGAGCATGTCCAAAAACTACGTCAGTGGAGAAATGAGTTAGATGAAAAACAGCCAAATGCTCTAGAAAGTTGGCAGCTAGAAGAGCTAAATGCTAAGATTCAGTTGGCTTTCGAACAACAAAAAATGATTTCAATTTATAGTTATGATGAGCAGTGGCATGAAGAAAAAGGTCGGATAGAAAGACTGGATTTTCAAAAAAAACTTGTTTTTTTAGACGACGGTTTAATTATGCAAAAGTTACCGATTCATTTGATTTATCGAGTGATTTTTCATGATTAGCACCTCCTTACAATCGGATGCCCACCAACTGATTATTTATGATTTAGCCATTCGAACATTAAATTATGATTTACCGAAGATAGAAGCTTTAAAAACAAGTGTCATTTTTCAAGAAGTGAGTGAAAAAATGTTAAAGGAGCTGTATCAGAACTACTACCCATTAAAAAATCGTCTACAAAAACAAGGGATTGCTATTGTAAAATGGCAGCATATCGACTTGTTTTTTAGCGATGTCATACTAAAGACATCTGGTGAAGATGTATCCATTCGCTACGCAAAAAAAGTATTACAATATGATGTAGAGCGACTTATTAGGCAGCAACTAATGAAACTGGAGTATAGGGGGTAATTTATCGAGGTAGAAGCGTGAGGAAAAATCGGTATATCTTTTAATCGAATCTAAAAAAGTGTAGATTAAATTTTTAGAGACGCAATCAACGCTTCTATCATCAATCACTTGCCAAGCAAAATGAGCATAATCTAATTGCTTTTTGACGAAGAAATTAAGAAATCTGTTGATAGGTAACATACATAGAAATTAAAACTATAAGAATATAGAGAAAAGCAAAATGAAACGTAAAAAAGAGTGCCTCATTAAGGAGGCGCTCTTTGTTTTAATGGATTTAATTAGTGTATGATAAAACAGCGTTACGTAAACCAATAAGTTTAGCTTTAGCCGAAGCCTTATCGGAAAATTCAAAAATACGAATGTCATTAATGTTGTTAAAAATAGTTACTACCCACATGTTTTAGGACTCCCTTTTATTAATCTGTATTGATACAGATAATGTTTTTTTGGAATAATTCAAAACTTGTTCTATAACAACTTGCATGCTCTCATTGTACCTCTTATTATTAAAAAATAAAGGACTTTGTGCAATGA
>JAGHSJ010000073.1 GCA_018065935.1 Candidatus Kurthia equi | reverse complement strand
CTATTATTACTATTTCCTGGAATGATAAATTATTTATACAAAAACTTCTGAAAGCTTGTAAATGTATTTCTGATTGTTGGTATATCTCCTAACGTATTTTTAGCATCTTTTAGGGAATGATATTTTAGTGTAAGTAAATCTCCCAGCTTAGCATCATCTAATTCGTTTACACCGTGCTCAACGTATTGGTCTAAAACAAAATCTATAAACTCTACTTGCTTATCTGAATAACCTCCAAGTTGTTGTTTTGCTAAACCGGCTCTTTCTTTCCTATCCAGGATATCCGATTGATATGCGATATAAGAAAGTACATCGTACAAGTCTGCGTTTTGTGCGTTAATCACCTTTTGGAATTCTCTTAACTGCTCTAACGTGTATCCTTTCTCTGATAAATTTTCTAAAAGCTTTTTTCGTGTCGATATATCTTGCCAAATCTCTTGTAGCTTTTCCTGGTCTTTGAAAAGACTTGGTAATTCACCGTACAGCGATTGTAAAAATTCTTCTGATGAGATTGGTTTACCTGAAGCATCCCAAAATGTTGTCGTGCTCATATACTGCAACTGACGGACTTTACCATCACTCAGCTTTATACTAACCATCTTTTTAACCTCATCATTGCATCTACATTTAACGTATCCACAAGATTCGCAAGGTTCTTCGGTTGTTTTTTCACACGTACAAGTTGTGTTTCCACAATCTTCACATTTCTTAGGTGTTCCTGAAACTGGTGTAGTATCGATTATAACTTCCTCAGGTTCTCCATCCCATTCAGGGTCTTGGAAATGTTTGTAATTTTTAAAGAAATCATATATCGTAAAATAATCCTTCCCATTATGTAAACGTGTACCACGTCCTACAATCTGCTTAAATTCTATCATCGATCTTACAGGACGTAACAACACGATATTTCTAACCTGTGTTGCGTCTACTCCTGTACTTAACTTCTGAGAGGTAGTTAAAATAGTAGGTATTGTTTTCTCATCATCACAAAACTGTTTTAGATACATTTCTCCTAAAGCATTATCATCTGCTGTTACACGCTGACAATAACTCGGATTCTTTTCTGTAACTAACTGATTGATGAGGTCACGAACTTCTAAGGCGTGTTCTTGTGTAGCACAAAATACTAAGGTTTTCTCTTTTTGGTTGATTTGGTCCATAAAGATTTTTACCAAATGCTTTTCTCGTTCGTTTATCTTGATGGTACGATTAAAATCGTTGGCTGTGTATTCTCTGCCTTCTTCTACATCACCAGCAAGAATCTTGTCGTCTTGTGTGTAAATGTAGCTATCTATATTTGTCTCGATTTGCTTAACACGGAAAGGCGTTAAGAAACCATCGTTAATTCCTTCTTTTAAAGAGTACGTGTAAACAGGTTTACCAAAGTATTCGTACGTATCTCCGTTTACATCACGTTTAGGCGTGGCTGTAAGTCCTAATTGTACAGCTGAACTGAAATACGTTAATATCTCACGCCAAGAGCTTTCATCATTAGCACCTCCTCTGTGGCACTCGTCTATAATAATAAAATCAAAATAGTCCTCAGGGTACTGTCCAAAGTTTGGTGTATCATTTGGACCCGACATAAAGGTTTGGAATATCGTAAAGAAAATAGAACCATTTTTAGGTACTTTTCCTCGTTTGTTGATTTCCTTTGGAGAGATACGAACTAAAGCATCTTCTTCGAAAGCACTAAAACTATTGAAAGCTTGATTGGCTAAGATATTTCTATCCGCAAGGAATAAGATGCGAGGAGTACGCTTACCGTCTCTATTAATATTCCAACGGTTTTGAAACAGCTTCCAAGAAATCTGAAAAGCAACAGCTGTTTTTCCTGTACCTGTCGCTAACGTAAGCAAAATACGTTGTTTACCTTCTGCTATTGCATCTAAGGCTTTCTCTATTGCGTTTTGTTGATAATATCTCGGTTGCCAAGCTCCCCCTTTAGATTCTAACGGAGTAGATAATAATTTTTGTTTCCACTCGTATACATCTGGTTTTTCTTGCTTCTCCTGGACATATAAGCGATTCCATAATTCTTCAGGAGTTGGTAAAGTAGCAATCTCTTTTTCTACTCCTGAAATCATATCAATCTCGTAATATTGCTTTCCGTTTGTACTGTACGTAAAACGAACTTTTAGCATATCTGCGTAATGCTTGGCTTGGGCTACACCTAATGTATAATGTTTACTTTCTGCTTTCGCTTCTATAACAGCTACATTACGGTTATTATATTGTAAAACATAATCTGCTTTGTCCATTTTGCTTCGCTGACCGTTTCCCAATAAACGACCTAACGTAATTGGAAATTCACGTCTTACGATACTATTTTTTTGTCCCCAGCCTAATTGTGTTAAAAGCGGGTCGATAAGTTCTGCTCTAGTTTCGGTTTCGTTACGCATAGATTACTTATACAGCTTAAAGCTGACTTGATATTTATAAAATTCTATATTTTGTGTAACTGCTAAGGCTCTCCTTATCCTAATATCATCTTCTAAGCCTATGATTACACCTTTTACTGTTTGTCCTGGTTCAGCTAGTTCTTCCTTTACAAATCCCATATAACGCTGAATTTGTCCTACTACATTATCACTAACACGACCTTTTTTTAACTCTACGACCAACAAGGTCGTTTTATCTTTACTGATGGCTAAAATATCGAGTGGACCTGTATCACTTGGATACTGTTGTCCTACTAATTCACCATCTACTTCGTAAATATCGTAAATTTTACCTAATTCGGTATATTTCCAATTCTTTACTAAGAAATCTTCTAAATGTTTTTCTAAAGCGAATACTGTTGGGTCCTCTACTGTAGCATCTGTAGTTGTTAGCTGAGGTTGTGCTACATCTCCAATTAACCTGTCTAGTTCTGATGCGTACTGTGTTATGTTTGCAATCGTACCTACAGAACCTGTAGAGTTACGTAATGCATCTGACATTGACGCACGTTCTACCTCAACATTATACCACTTCACATTTCTACGATGAGGTAACACTTCGTCTGTATGTTGTCAAGATATGTGCTATTTGTTCGGTAATATTTATAAAACTCAAGATTGTTGTCGAAAAAATTTTTGATTTTTAATAGTTCATTGTTTAGATATTCTTCTGTCACCTTTTCTCCACCATATGGTTTCTTGGCTTCAATCTTATAGATTGCATTATAATATATTAGTTTAGAGAGGACATTGGGCTTTGAATTTTTGAAGAAATTAATTTCTTCTTGGGTATCTCTGAAATGATGCTTTAAAACGGATAGCTTCAATTGGACTATTTTTTTTACAATTAAGTCTATAATCTTCTCATATAAAACTAATGAATTGCCTATTTCAGTAGTCAATTCATTAATTTCTTCATTTAAGCTTTGGTTTATTTCCTTACAATATTTGTTCATAACAAAAACTTTTTTAAATAGGTAATAATAGGTTTGGGTGTAAATTATACCCAGATTTAGCATTTTATTCAATTGTAACTTACAC
>JAGHSJ010000419.1 GCA_018065935.1 Candidatus Kurthia equi | reverse complement strand
TGGATAGGCAACACTTAGTTGGACAGAAATGATAAGGTTTAGAGGGCGATTTCTAATCCGCCCAATTAAGAAGCGCTTTATATGGAGCAATGTGCATGATAGCCTTTATTGGCTAATGCATCCTAATATAACTGGATTTCTGTCATAAAAAGTCCTGCACAGAGAGGCTCCATGTCAAGCTAATTCTGTGCTCCATAAGCTTTGGAACACCCCTCATAAAAGTTGTCTAAAAGTGTTGCCATACCAGAAATTGGTTTATGCGTCACAAGTTCATGTCATTTATAGGAGCTATTATTGTCTTAGTTGTCCTTGGAAGTGCATTTGGTAGTGGAGATGAAGAGAGTGCTACTAGTGGAGATAATGCCACTGCTGGAGAGAGCGTCAAAAAAGATAAAGTCTATGCTGTAAATAAACCTGTTGTAATTAATAAAAAAGCTGAGGTTGTTGTAACGAAAGTAGAAGAACTTTCTGTCATCGGGGATCCAGAATTCTTAGGTCATGAAGCTTCTGATGGAGGAACTCTTGTAGCTATTCAAACAACAGTTAAAAATATTTCTGATGAACCAATTGGCTCTTTCTCAACGCCAACTTTCGAACTTGTAGATGAAAAAGGTACTTCTTATGATTCTGACATTTCAGCATCTTCTGCTTATGCGGTAGAAACTGACATTGATAACTCTAAGATTTTAAGCGATTTAAACCCTGGTATTACTGTAAATGATGTTCAAGTATATGAAGTTTCTAAGGAATCATATGCTAAAGGAAAATGGTATATCGAAATCAGTGGTAAAGAAAAAGTTAAAATTAAATAATAAAGTACTTAAAAATACAATTAAAACGATAAAAAAGAACCTACTCTTGGAAATAGATTCTTAGGTATATTTTGTACTTAAAGTTTTAATAGGGTTCTAATTCCTCTTATAAAGACGCTTTCAAATACTTCTGCAAGTCCTGAAATTCAGTGGCTATTTGTTTTAGTTGGTTTAACTCAGTTATATTTTTAGGGGATGATTCGGGCGCATTTAAGAGGATTATATTCTCTTCTATTTGTGAATTGGCCATCGTCAAAGCAGCTAATATTGAATAAGCTTGCTCGTTTGTTACTCTCATTGCTCTCTGTCCTTATGCCTTGAACCTCGTGGTAGCCACAGCCACATCTGTAATTCCTGCAGAAAGAAATAGTGCCGATGAAAGGCCTGCTGTTTATTAAAAAAAGTATCTCTATCCTTTAATTTATCCTCTTCAAATAGACGATAGAGTAAAAAATAACTCGTTGAAACGAGCATTCTTCCTCTTTTATCTGTTAAAAATTCATCCATATAATCCGCTAATTCCATAAATGCAGCTTGTGAATTGGCTGTATTAAAAAGCGATTTCGCCATCAACATCGTTGTTTCTGATTTTAAATCTTCATTAATTTGTTTGTATGCATCTGTATAGCACATATTTAAAACCTCCTCGATAATCATTTTAGTTACGTTCATTTACTAAATCTCAAAATCAAAAATCGGAAATAAATAGCTATTTACATTTCCATTATACTTGTAAAAACCATTTTAAAAATCAATTTTTTAACATTTCTCCCTATATAGAATAATAGAACTATACTTTTTAAAAAGTAATTCTCCTCTTATTTCTCAACGATTTCATTACTCTCTTCACACTATGTAAACCTTGTAAAATAGACATACCACTTTACAAATCGCGCCAAATTTTTATTATTTTTTCGCTAAAAACTTTCAATTGGAATTTTTATTATCGCAACATTCATTTAACAGGATTCTGGATTTTTTCAAAAAAGCATAGATATACCTATGTGAAATTTAGCCATTAATATTCCTCTAGCCAATTAGTGGTGAAATTCAAATCGAAATCAAGCATGTATGAAAAGGAAAAAGTAAGTTGTCTAGAGTGTGACCATGATAAAAACAAACGTTTTTCTGACACTCCCACACCTAAAGGAATGGGGTTCTAAAGTACAAAAGATTTCTTTTTTACTCTCCCAACAGCCCAATAACACAGGCTGGGTACAACATAAAAACACGATCTTATTTCCTTTAGACTTCGACGAACAAGACGACCATTGCCATCATTAACGTTCGTATCGGCTCATGCCTCAACCGTTTTTAACTATTTAGATCCCCATACTTTGAAGCGTGCGGGGGGTGGTTTTTAATTTTTGAATGATACAATCATGCATTTTTCGGAATGAATCGAAGGTTTTGAAACAGAAATCTCGGTCTATTTTATCTAATTCCTCGTCTTTTACGATAGACATTAATAGAAACGCGGAGTATAAGTCACGCTGGATGCGTATTCCGTTGAAATCGTTCCAACGGGTACTTAATGATTTTTTCGTATACATATCATCGAAATGATTATACTGACTTGCTTTTACTTTTGCTGTATCTACTTTATTTAATTCCAAACCATTATATTTTAACTTCCGTTCTAAACAACTCAACAACATGGAAGGTGCGCGATTAAAATCGTTATGACGGGGTCTTCAAGTGACCCGGTTGAACGGCAACCATTTATCGGTACGAAAAAACGACGTGAATTTTTAGCGCGTCGTATGAAAGATAATGATGCCCCATTTAAAAT